>DASXRH010000069.1:0-1802 GCA_036506715.1 Acidimicrobiales bacterium | reverse complement strand
GGAGAGCGTCTACTGCGCCGAGCTCGTGGCCGCCACGTACCAGGCCATCGGCCTGCTGCCCCACAAGCGGCCGGCCAGCTGGTACGACCCGGGCCGGTTCTGGAGCGGCGACCTCATCACCCTCGAGCCGCCGTACCGGTTGGGGGGCGAGATCCCGGTGGGCTGACGCGCGCCCCCGGGGCGGCGGCCAGGACGGTGTGGGTGCACATCGACCGGAGGCGGCGGGCGGACGCCCACGACCCGGCGACGGCCGTGCTGGCCCACGGGGACGCCCACGCCTGGAACACGCTGGAGGACCCGGACCCACACGAACTGGCGCGCGTTTCGCGCGATCGGCGCAGGTTTCGCGCGCCAGTTCGTGTCGGGGCCACGCAGAGCTACAGGCCAACCACCCGATCGAGCTCGAGCCAGGTCGCCAGGGCGGCCAGCTCGGCCGCCAGCGGGCCGTCCGCCGCCGCGGGGTCGACGCCGTCCTCGTGGTGGCGGGCCACGACGACCAGGGCGCCGGAGGCCCTGTCGGCCGTCACGTCGACCCGGCCCACCAGCCGGTCGCCGACGAGGAACGGCAGCACGAAGTAGCCGTAGCGGCGCCTGGCCGCCGGGACGTACAGCTCGAACACGTGGTCGAAGCCGAACAGGTCGCGCGCCCGCCGCCGGTCCCACAGCAGTGAGTCGAAGGGGGACAGCAGCGCCGCCCCCACCGCCGGCCCGTCGTCGGCGCCCGCGGCCAGGTGGTAGCGGGCGGGCGAGCCCGCGACCCGCGCCGGCACCAGCACGCCCTCCTCGGCCAGCTCGCGGGCCCGGGCCCGGGTGGCGGCCACCGGCAGCCGGAAGTAGTCGGCCAGGGCCCCGTCGCTGGCCAGGCCGAGCGCGGTGATCGACCGGCGCACGAGCTCGCGCTGGGCGTCCTCGACCGCCGGCTCGGGTGCGCCGAGCACGCCCGCAGGCAGGACCCGCTCGGGCAGGTCGAAGAGCCGCTCGAAGTTGCGCCGCCCCGCCACCGCCAGCCGGCCGGCCCGCCACAGGCCGCCCATGATCTCCTTGCCGTCGGCCGGCCGCCACCACCGCAGGCTCGACTCGGCGTAGTGGCCGGGCACCTTGGCCCGCCGGCCGGGGTCGTCGAGGTCGGTGAAGGCCAGCGGCCCCCGCTCGGTGACCTGGCGCACCACGTCGTCGAGGTAGCCGGGGCGCTCGGCCTCCACGTATGTGAGGAACGCGACCCAGCGGGACCCGCGGGCGTAGTGGGCGCGCCGCCAGCCGAGCGCGGGGTAGAGGTCGGTGGTGACGAACGAGGCGACGTGGCCCCACGTGTCGTAGGTGACCCGGCGCTCGTAGGCCAGGTCGTCCATCCACGCCCGCGGGTAGGGGCCGAGCCGGGAGAACGCCGGCAGGTAGTGGCTGCGGACCAGGGTGTTCACGGCGTCGATCTGCACGACCGCCAGCCGCTGCACCAACTCCTCGAGGTCGGCGGCGGTGGGGCTGGCGGGGCGGGGGGCGCCGAGGCCCTGGGCGCGGACCGCGATCCGCCGGGCCTGGTCGGGGCCGAGCTCGACCGCCGGAGGTGCTGCGGGCATGGCCGGCGAGCGTAGGGTGCCGGCGTGGCCGAGGTGCTGCGGTTCCGGGCAGATCTGGAGGAGGCGGGCGGCGGCGGCGCCGCCCTCGTCGTCCCCGCCGAGGTCGCCGCCGCGCTCGGGCCCGGGAAACGGCCGCCGGTGCGGGCCACCATCGGCGGCCACACCTTCCCCACCCGGCTGGCGGTGTACGGGGGCCGGTCGCTGCTGGGGGTGACCAAGGCCAACCGG
>DASXRH010000068.1:0-5703 GCA_036506715.1 Acidimicrobiales bacterium | reverse complement strand
GAACGGATCTGATCCGCTTGTCCCGGTCGGTCACCGACCGCGACTGAGCACCTCGGTCTCGTCGCCGTCCATCACGAGTGCACGATCGCGTGGTCGAGCATGCCGAGGCCGGTCCACACCGGCGCCGCGCCGTGGACGGCCCGCACGGCGCCGGCGTCGTCGACCGCCTCCAGACCGCGCAGGCTCGGGGCCAGCACGCACGGCCCGGCGCTGTAGCCGGCGTAGACGAGGGCGTCGGCGGCGAGCAGCCGCCGCAGTGCCGTGCCGGCGCCGCTGCGGGCCAGGGCGTAGCGCAGAAGGAACACGTTGCCGCCGCGCAGCCAGACCACGCCGACGCCGGCGAGCTTCGCCGCCAGCCGGGCAAGCCGGGGGTCGGCGAATTGGTCGCGCAGGTCAGCTCGGTGGCGGCGAGGCCGACCCCCGCGAGCGCGGCGATCTCGGCCTCCACCCGGGCCGCCCGCTCGGCCGCGCCTTCGCCGTCTATCGCGTTGGCCACGGCGATCGCCCGACGGCGACCCCGCGCCAGGTCGACGAGCCGCTCCGGGTGGTCGCCGAGCCGGAAGGAGGACAGGTAGAGGCGCACGCCAGGCGGCGGCTAGCCCTCGTCGTCCCGGCGGAGGACCCGGAGCGAGCCCACCGCCGCCACCTCGGTGAACCGGCCGCTGGCCAGGGCGGGTAGGTAGATCTGCTCGTAGGGCGGGCGGCCGCCGGCGGCGGGGTCGGGGAACACGTCGTGGATGGCCAGCAACCCGCCGGGGGCGACGTGGGGGGTCCACAGCTCGTAGTCGAGGCGGGCGGGCTCGACCCCGTGGCCGCCGTCGATGAACAGGAAGGCCAGCGGCGTGGCCCACGCCCGGGCCACGGCCGGCGACTCGCCCACCACGGCCACCACGGTCGACTCGAGCCCCGCGTCGTGGATGGTGCGCCGGAACCACGGCAGCGTGTCCATCTTCCCGACGGCCGGGTCGACCAGATCGGGCTCGTGCCACTCCCAGCCGGGCTGGTTCTCCTCGGAGCCCCGGTGGTGGTCGAGGGCGAACAGCAGCCGCCCGAGCCCGCGGGCGGCGGCCCCCAGGTAGATGCTGGACTTGCCGCAGTAGCTGCCCACCTCGAGCAGCGGCCCCGCCACCGCCACCCCCGCCGCCGCGTCGTGCAGGGCCAGGCCCTCGTCGGGGGGCATGAACCCCCGGGCCTCCTCGGCCAGCTTGCGCAGCACCGGGTCCATCGTCACGGCGGGTGACCGTAGCCCGGCGCCAGAGGCCGAGCCATCAGGCGAGGCCCCGCGCGAAGCGCCAAGAGCGGGAGATACGGCGACGGTTCGCCGAGCCAGCGTGACCTGTCCGAGCACGTTCTCACGCGGGGACGGGAACGAGGGCGTTGCCGCGGACGACCTCGCGGAACCAGGCGGCGCTGGGCTTGGGGGTGCGGGCGAAGGTCTCCCGGTCGACCGCCACCAGGCCGAACCGGGGCCGGTAGCCGTAGGCCCACTCGAAGTTGTCGAGCAGGGACCAGTACGTGTAGCCCCGCACGTCGACGCCGTCGGCCAGCGCCCGCAGCACCCCGGCCAGCGCGGCGTGGACGTAGCCCAGCCGCTGGTCGTCGTCGGTGGTGCCGATGCCGTTCTCGGTCACCAGCAGCGGCACCTGGCCGCCGGTGCGCTCCCACGCCCGGCGCAGGCACGCCTCCAGCGCCTGGGGCCACAGCTCGTAGCCCATGTCGAGGACCGGCACCCCCGGCTCGGGCCCGGCGTCGCCCTCGGGGCCGACGCGGGTCCGGGAGTAGGTCTGCACGCCGAGGAAGTCGTCGCCCTCGACGGCGTCGAGGAACACGTCCTCCATGCCCCGCCGCCAGCGGGCGGCCCGGGACTCGCCGCCGGGTAGGGCCACGTACTCGGTCATCGATAGCGTGAGGCCCACCGGCACGCGCGGCGCCGCCGCCCGGATGGCGTCGACCGCCTTGCGGTGGGCGTCCACGAACACGTCGTTGACCCGGTGGCGCAGGTCGCGGTCGTGCTTGCCGGGCGGGAAGCCGCCCGACACCCAGCCGACCGCGGCCACGATGTTGGGCTCGTTGATCGTGCAGGCGCGGCCGATGACGTCGGCCAGCTCGCCGGCCAGCCGCCCGGCGAAGGTGGCGAAGCGGTCGGCGGTGGCCGGGTCCTCCCAGCCGCCCCGCTCGGCCAGCCACCGGGGGGTGGTGAAGTGGTGGAACGTGACCGTCGGCTCGATCCCCCGGGCCCGCAGCGCCTCGCACTGGCGCCGGTAGTGGTCGACGGACGCCCGGGACCACTCGCCGTCCTCGGGCTCGATGCGGCTCCACTCCAACGAGAAGCGGTAGGTCCCGAGGCCGAGGTCGGCGACCAGCGCCACGTCCTCCTCCCAGCGGTTCCACGAGTCGCAGGCGTCGCCCGAGGGCTCGACGCACGGGGTGCCAGGCGCGTGCTCCCACGCCCACCAGTCGTTGTTCCAGTTGCCGCCCTCGATCTGGTGGGCGGCCGTGGCCGTGCCCCAGAGGAAGCCGTCGGGGAAGGTGTCCGTGCTCACGGGGCCGGACGGTAGCTTTCGGGCGTGTCCCAGCAGGCCGTGGACGACCTCGTGAAGCTGCTCGACCTCGAGCCGATCGAGGTCAACATCTTCCGCGGCATGTCGCCCGACGAGGACCGCCAGCGCATCTTCGGCGGCCAGGTGGCCGGCCAGGCGCTGGTGGCGGCGGCCCGCACCGTGCCCGACGACCGCCGGGTCCACTCGCTGCACGGCTACTTCCTCCGGGCCGGCGACCCCCGGGTGCCGGTGCTCTACGAGGTCGACCGGCTGCGCGACGGCGGCTCGTTCACCACCCGGCGCGTCAACTCGATCCAGCACGGCAAGGTGATCTTCACCATGTCGGCCAGCTTCCAGGTGCCCGAGGACGGCCTCGACCACGCCTTCGCCATGCCCGACGTGCCGCCGCCCGAGGAGCTGCCCACCATGCGCGAGCGCATGGCCCGGGCCGGCGTCGAGGTCGCCCCGTGGATGGACCGGCCTCGCCCCATCGACATCCGCCACGTCGACTGGGCCGACCCCGGCCGCACCCGCCAGCTCGAGCCCCGCCAGGACGTGTGGCTGCGGGCCGACGGCCGCCTGCCCGACGACCCGCTGATCCACACGATCGTGCTCACGTACGCGTCCGACCTGACCCTGCTCGACACGGCCACGCTGGCCCACGGCGGCAGCTGGTTCGAGGCCACGGTGTTCATGGCCAGCCTCGACCACGCCATGTGGTTCCACCGGCCGTTCCGGGCCGACGACTGGCTGCTCTACAACCAGGACAGCCCCAACGCCACGGGCGGGCGCGGCCTGGCCCGGGGCCTGGTGTTCACCCGCGACGGCACGCTGGCGGCCACCGTGATGCAGGAGGGGCTGATCCGCACCGCGCGGTGACGCGGCGTAGCTTGCGCCCATGACCGCCGCCATCGTCCTGTCCGCTGGGAGACGCGCGTGGGTGCTGGTCCTCGTCGCCGCGCTGGTCGGCAGCGCCTGCGGCGGGGACGACGACGACGGCGAGGCCGGGCTGTCGGCCACCACCAGCAGCACGGACGCGGCGACCTCGGAGACGACCGCCGGCGGGGCGGCCAACGAGGTGGCGCCGCTCGACGGCATCGAGCTGACGCTGACCCCGGTCATGGAGGCCGACCGGCCCATGGCCCTGGTCGACCGTCCCGGCTCGTCGACCCTCTACCTGGCCGAGCGGGCCGGCCGGGTGCGCCCGGTGACCGACATGACCGTCGGCGATCCCGTCCTCGACATCAGCGACATGGTGGTCGCCGACGTCGAGCGGGGCCTGCTCGACATCGAGTTCTCGCGCGACGGGGGCACGCTCTACGTCAGCTACAGCCTGGCGCCCGACGGCGACACCCGTGTCGTCGCCTACACGATGGACGGCGACGCCGTCGACGTCGGTTCGCGGCGCGAGCTGCTGGCCGTCGACCAGCCGTTCCCCAACCACAACGGCGGCGACGTCGAGATCGGGCCCGACGGCTATCTCTACATGGGCCTCGGCGACGGCGGCTCGGCCGGCGACCCCATGGGCAACGGCCAGGACACGAACGCGCTGCTGGGCAAGCTGCTGCGGTTCGACCCGTCGGCCCCGGCCGGCGGCAAGCAGTACGGCATCCCCGCCGACAACCCGTTCGCCGACGGCGGGGGCGCACCGGAGGTGTGGACTTACGGGCTGCGCAACCCGTGGCGCTACACGTTCGACCCGGCGACCGGCGACCTGTGGATCGCCGACGTCGGCCAGAACCAGTGGGAGGAGGTCGACATGCTGCCGGCCGCCTCGGGCGCGGGCCGGGCCGCCAACCTCGGCTGGAACGAGATGGAGGCCACCCACCCCTATCAGGGCGGCAGCCCGCCCGAGGGGGCGGTGGCCCCGGTGTTCGAGTACAGCCACGACGAGGGCTGCTCGATCACCGGCGGGGTCGTGTACCGGGGCAACGGCATCCCCGGGCTGACCGGCACCTACCTGTTCACCGACTACTGCCAGAGCCGGATCCGGGGCATCCGGGTCGACGGGGGACAGGTGAGCGAGCAGAAGGTGTTCGACGCGGAGGGGGACAGCCTCGTCTCCTTCGGCGTCGACACCACCGGCGAGGTCTACGTCCTGTCGCTCGACGGGCCCATCTACCGGCTGGACCCGGCCTGACGTGGCCGAGATCCTCCACATCACCACGCCGGCGGCCTGGGCCGAGGCGGGGCGCACGGGGTCGGTGGTCGCCGACAGCCTCGATACCGAGGGCTTCGTGCACTGCTCGACCCGCGACCAGCTGGCGGGGACGCTGGCCCGCCACTTCGCGGGGGCCGGTGAGCTCGTGGTGCTGGTGCTCGACCCCGACGCGATCCCCGCCGCCCTGCGGTGGGAGGAGAGCCGCCCCGGCGAGCGCTACCCGCACGTCTACGGGCCCATCCCGGTGGCGGCAGTGCGGGCCGTCGAGACCGCCGCGTCCTGACGGGCGAGCGTGAGCGCCACCCAGCCGTCCGCGGCGAGGTCGGGCGCGGCCGGGGCCAGGCCCTGCGCGCCGTAGGCGGCCTCCGCCGCCGCCCGCTGCCCGGCGAGGAGGCCGCTCACCACCACCCACCCGCCCGGCGCCGTGGCCCCGGCCACGGCCGGCGCCACGGCGACCAGGTCGGGCAGCAGCATGTTGGCCATCACCAGGTCGCGGTCGCCGCTGACGGGGATCGCCTCGCCCACCGCCAGCCGGGCGGCGGCGACGCCGTTGCGGGCGGCGTTGGCGACCGTGGCGGCCCGGGCGGCGGGGTCGATGTCGACGGCCACCGCCTCGGCGGCCCCGAGGGCGAGGGCGGCCAGGGCCAGCACCCCGCTGCCGCTGCCCACGTCGAGGACCCGCTCGCCCCCGGCGACCAGGCCGTCGAGCGCCGCCAGCGCCAGCCGGGTGGAGGCGTGCGCGCCGCTGCCGAACGCCCGGCCGGGGTCGACCACCACCTCGACGCGGCCGTCGGCGGCGCCGGGCACCCACGGGGGCCGGACACGCAGCCGCGGCCCCGCCTCGACAGCCCGGGCGTGGGGTCGCCAGGCGTCGAGGGCGGCGTCGAGGTCGACCGCCGCCTCCTCCACCGGCCACCGGCCCGCCACGGCCGCCACCAGGGCCGCGGGGCCGCGGCCGCCGACCGCCGAGGCGACGAGGACCACCCCGCCGGGACCGGCCAC
>DASXRH010000067.1:0-2783 GCA_036506715.1 Acidimicrobiales bacterium | reverse complement strand
GGAACCGGCGGCGGTGTGCCATCTGGCGCCCCGCCGCCCCGCCTGCCAGCATCCCGCCGTGGCCTGGGTGCTCGACCTCGACGGCGTCGTCTGGCTGGGCGAGGTGCCCATCCCGGGTGCGGCCGACGCGGTGGCCCGGCTGCGCGCCGGGGGCGCGCGGGTGCTGTTCGCCACCAACAACAGCTTCGCCACCGTGTCCGAGCAGGAGGCCAAGTTGGCCCGGGCCGGCATCCCCGCGGTGGGCGACGTCCTCACGTCGGGCATGGCCGCCGCCCGCCTGGTCGAGCCGGGGGAGCGGGTGCTGGTGGTGGGCGGTCCGGGGGTGGCCGAGGCGGCAGCGGCCCGGGGCGCGGTGCCGCTGCGCGACGGCGACGCGGAGGCGGTGATCGTGGGGTTCCACCGCGACTTCGACTACGAGCGGCTGCGGATCGCCGCCCGGGCGGTCGAGCGGGGCGCCCGGCTCATCGCCACCAACGACGACGCCACCTACCCGACGCCCGACGGCCCCATCCCGGGGGGCGGCGCCCTGGTGGCGGCCGTGGCCTACGCCACGGGGGCCACGCCCGTCGTGGCCGGCAAGCCGCACGGTCCCATGGCCGACCTGGTGCGGGCGGCCGGGGGCCCCACGGGGACGGTGGTGGGCGACCGGCCCGAGACCGACGGCGCCTTCGCCGTCGCCCTCGGCTACCGCTTCGCGCTGGTGCTGACGGGGGTGACCCGGCAAGATGACCTGCCGGTCGAGCCGGCGCCCGCGCTGGTGGCCGACAGCCTCGCCACGCTGGTGCCGGCCGCTCAGTAGCGGCCGCCGAAGGGACCGGGCGGGGTCGGCGGCGGGGGCCGCCAGCCGGACGGCCGCACCGCGTCGCGGGGGCGCCCCGCGCCGAAGCGCCGGGCCATCAGGCCGACGAGCACCCCGAACGCGAACCCACCCACATGTGCGGCCCAGGCCACCCCCGAGTTGGGGTCGGTGAAGAACTGGAGGACGAACCAGAACCCCAGGACCCACTTGGCAGGGATGTCGACCAGCGTGATGAAGAAGAGCGTGCGCACCCGTACGTTGGGGAACAGCACCAGGTAGGCGCCCATCACCGCGGCGATGGCGCCCGAGGCGCCCACCACCGGCACGGTCGAGTCGGGGTTCACCAGCACGTGGGCGCCCGCCGCCACGATGCCGCCGGCCAGGTAGAAGGCCGCGAACCCGATCTTGCCCAGCGTGTCCTCGACGTTGTTGCCGAACACCCACAGGAAGAGCAGGTTGCCGCCGATGTGGAGCAGGCTGGCGTGCAGGAACAGGGACACGACCACCGCCAGCCAGACGTTCTTGCCGGGGTCGAACTCGGGCGAGGTGGCGGCCCCGGCCCCGCAGGCCTCGTCGTCGCCGAAGCGGAAGGTGGCGATCACCTCGTCGTCGGTGAGCGGGCGGGCCTGGGTGATCTCGCAGGGGATGGCGGCATGGCGGAGGGAGAACTCGAGGTCGTCGGTGTCGTCGCTGACGGGCGAGGGCTGCCACACGAAGTAGGCGAGCAGGCAGGCGCCGATGATCAGCCAGGTGACCACCGGGGGGTGGCGGACCGGGTTGTCGTCCCGCAACGGCAGCACCGGGCGCACGGTAGCGAGGCCGGGCGCCGCCGGCGCGCCCGCCGGCACCGTATGGCGCGTTGCCACCGTCACACGCTGGTCGTAACCTCCGCCGACATGGCCGACAACGATGTGCTCAAGCGACTTCTCGACGCCGGCATGACCTTCACGGCCATGACCCAGGCCCGCGCGGAGGAGGTCATCCGCGACCTGGTCCGGGCCGGCGCCGTCCAGGCCGAGCAGGCCCAGGCGAGCGTCGACGAGTTGATCGAGCGCAGCCGACGCAACAGCGAGCGGTGGTTCGAGGCCGCCCGGGCCGAGCTCGACGACCAGCTGACCCACCTCAACCTGGCCACCCGCGACGACCTCGAGCGGTTGGCCCAGCGGGTGGCCGACACCGTGACCGCGGCGGTGCGCCAGGTCATGCCCGACCTCTTCGCCGGCGAGTCGGCGTCGTCGCCCGCCCCGCCGCCGGCGGCCGTGACCACCCCGCCGGCCAAGAAGGCCGCCGCCAAGAAGTCGACGGCCAGGAAGGCACCCGCGAAGAAGGCGGCCACCAAGAAGGCCTCGGCCAAGAAGTCGACGGCGAAGAAGTCGACCGCCAAGGAGTCGACCGCGAAGAAGTCGACCGCGAAGAAGTCGACCGCCAAGAAGTCCGCCACGGCCAAGAAGACGCCCGCCCGCAAGGCGGGCGGGTCCGCCGGCTGACGCCGGGGGCGACCACGCCACCCGTCCGCCGGCGGCTCGACGCCGAGCTCGTGCGCCGCGGGCTGGCCCCCAGCCGCGAGCAGGCCCGGGCCGCGGTCGACGCCGGCCGGGTCACGGTCGACGGCGCCCCGGCGCTCAAGCCCTCCCGCCTGGTCGCGCCCCACGAGGCGGTGCTGGTGGCCGGCGAGCCGCCGGCGTTCGTGTCGCGGGGCGGCGACAAGCTGGCCGCCGCGCTCGACCGCTTCGCGCTCGACGTGACCGGGGTGCGGGCCCTCGACGCCGGGGCCTCGACGGGGGGCTTCACCGACTGCCTGCTGCAGCGGGGCGCCGCCCGGGTGGTGGCGGTCGACGTCGGCTACGGGCAGCTCCACGAGCGGCTGCGGGCCGATCCCCGGGTCGAGTCCCGCGAGCGGGTCAATGTCCGCGACCTGGCGCCCGGCGACCTCGGCGACCCGTTCCTGCTGGTGGTGGCCGACCTGTCGTTCATCTCGCTGCGC
>DASXRH010000066.1:0-2375 GCA_036506715.1 Acidimicrobiales bacterium | reverse complement strand
GCGGTGGTAGCGGTTGATGTCCCGCACGAACGGGTCGGTGTCCGGGTGCTCGGCGGCCCGCTTCTGCATCAGGTCCGGGATCTCCTCGCCGGCCAGCACCATCGTGTACAGCAGCGCCGGCCGGTGGGTCACCTGGTCGATCAGCCGGTGCCCGACGGTCTCGAACAGCCAATTCTCCATCGGGTTGTGCGCCGGCGGACCGTGCTCGGCCAGCTGGTCGAGGAGGCGGCAGAACAGCCGCGAGTGGCGGGTCTCCTCGCCCACCTCGTGGAGCAGGTAGACGATGCGGGGGTCGGTGTAGTCGTCGGCCCGGGCCATCTGCAGGCCGAAGCCGGCCATGAGGATCGCCTCGAACTGCAGGCCCGACCGGGTGATGGCGGCCAGGGCGTGGCGGCTGAAGGCCACCGCCTGCTCGCCGTCGAGCACGCCCGGGTCGAGGCCGGCGGTGGGGTGGAGCAGGTCGTCGGGCAGCACCTTGCCGTCGCCCAGGCGGCCGGGCAGGTCGACGTCGGGCTCGACGGTGCGCTTGGCGGACGCGGTGTTCAGCCGCTCGACCCGCGTGGTCACGGCGGCGCGCTCGGGCATGGTGGCGGTCATGAGGCCCTCCCCTGCCGGTGGTGGGCTGTCCCCATCGGGGACTTACCGGCAGTAACACTCGTAGACCGCCGAGCCCGTCAGCGCAACGTGACAGTGGGCACCGCGATCGTCGCCTGGGCCGTCACCAGGCGAGCTCGTCGCACCCCTCGTGGTCGTCGGGCTCGACCTGGAGCGTGGCGTGGCCGATGCCGTGGTCGCGCAGGATGACCCGGGCCCGGTCGAGCACGGTATGGCCGTCGGTGCCGGTTCGCACCATGACGTGCACCGACGCCACCTCCATCTCGGACGTCAGCGTCCACACGTGCAGGTCGTGGACGTCGACCACCCCGGCGATGGCCCGCAGCTCGCCCTCCAGCCCCGCCAGGTCGAGGTCGGGCGGGGCCGCCTGGACCAGGATCCGCAGGGCCTGGCCCGCCAGCCGCCAGGCCCGGGGGAGGATCACCAGCCCGATGGCCACGCCCACCGCCGGGTCCACCCAGGCCCAGTCGGTCACGGCGATGAGGACGGCGGCCAGGATGACGGCGATCGAGCCGACCAGGTCGGACAGCACCTCGAGGTAGGCGCCCTGGACGTTCAGGCTCTCGGACGCCCCCTCGCGCAGCAGCAGGAAGGCCACGACGTTGGCCACCAGGCCGAGGATCGCCACCACCAGCATCGGCCCCACGACCACGTCGGTCGGGTCGCCCCACCGGCGGGCGGCCTCGATCACCACGTAGAGGGCCACGGCCAGCAGCAGCACGGCGTTGGCCAGGGCGGCCAGGATCTCGAGCCGGTACAGCCCGAAGCTGCGGCGGCGGTCGACCCGGGCCCGGTCGGCGACGTGCACGGCGGCCAGCGCCATGCCCAACCCGCCCATGTCGGTGAGCATGTGGCCGGCGTCCGACAGCAGGGCCAGCGAGTTGGTGAGGAACCCCGCGGCGACCTCGACGGCGGTCACCACGCCCAGCACGACGAGCGCGGCGAAGAGGCGCCCCTTGTGGCGGGCGCCGGCGCGCACGTCATGGGCGTGGTGGTGGTCGTGCGACCGCGTCATCGCAGCCGCGAGACTAGAGGGGACGGGGAGGTCTGCCATGCACGTGACCGAGTTGCACCGCCGCAGCGTCGAGGGGTTCATGGCGCTGCTGGAAGCCGTGGGCGCCCCCGGTGACGACGGCTGGTCCGGGCCCACGCCCTGCGACGACTGGGACGTCCGGGCGCTGGTCAACCACGTGATCTACGAGGACCTGTGGACCGTGCCGCTGATGGACGGCGCCACGGTCGAGGAGGTCGGCGACCGGTTCGAGGGCGACGTGCTCGGCCCCGACCCGCTGGCGTCGGCCCGCTCCGCCTGCGACACGGCCACCATGGCGGCGGCCAGCGGCGTCGTCGGCGGCACGGTGGTCCACCTGTCGTTCGGCGACACGCCGGCCGAGGAGTACGCCTACCAGCTCGCCGCCGACCACATCATCCACGGCTGGGACCTGGCCGCCGCCACCGGGGTCGACCGCACCATCGACCCCGAGCTGGTCGCGGTGTGCGCCGCCTGGTTCGCCGACCGCGAGGCGATCTACCGGTCGGCCGGGGCCGTCGGCCCGCGGCCCGACGGCGCCGGCGCCCACGCCGACGACCCCCAGGCCCAGCTGCTGGTGGCCTTCGGCCGCGACCCTGGCTGGCAGCCCGGGTGAGCGACCCGGGGCCGGAGGGATCCGGCGGCGGGGCCGGACCGCCCGTGGCGGTCGTCGGGCTGCTCGGCGGGCAGTGGTTCGGGCGGGCGGCCGAGACGGCGCTGCGGCAGGCCG
>DASXRH010000065.1:0-1924 GCA_036506715.1 Acidimicrobiales bacterium | reverse complement strand
GGACCTGCTCGTGGTGGCGGTGGTCGGGGACGGGGAGGCCGAAACGGGCCCGCTGGCCGGCGCCTGGAAGGGCACCAGCTTCCTCAACCCCGCCCTCGACGGCGCCGTCCTGCCGATCCTCCACCTCAACGGCTACAAGATCGCCAACCCCACCGTGCTGGCCCGCATCCCCGCCGACGAGCTGGAGGCGCTGCTCCGGGGCTACGGCCACACCGTCCACGTCGTCGAGGGCGACGAGCCGGCGGCGGTCCACCGGGCCCTGGCCGACACGCTCGACCTCTGCTTCGACCAGATCGCCGCCGCGCAGTACGCGTGGCGGGTCGAGGGCGCCACCGAGCGGCCGCGGTGGCCGATGATCGTGCTGCGCACGCCCAAGGGCTGGACCGGGCCCCGGGAGGTCGACGGCGTGCGGGTGGAGGGGACCTTCCGGGCTCACCAGGTGCCGCTGGCCGGACTGGCCGACAACCCCGCCCACCTGCGGATGCTGGAGCAGTGGCTGCGGAGCTACCGCCCCGACGAGCTGTTCGACGACGACGGCCGGGTGCGCCCCGAGATCACCCGGCTCGCACCCGCCGGGCCGAAGCGGATGGGCGCCACCCCCCACGCCAACGGCGGCCTGCTCACCCGCGACCTCGACCTGCCCGACTTCCGGGACTACGCGGTGGACGTGCCCCGCCCGGGCGGGTCGACGTCCGAGCCCACCCGGGTCACCGCAGGCTGGCTGCGCGACGTCGTCGACCGCAACCGCACCACCTTCCGCATCATGGGCCCCGACGAGACCAAGTCGAACCGGCTCACCCCCGTGTTCGACGTGACCGACCGGGTGTGGCTGGCCGCCATCGTCCCCGGCGACGAGGACCTGGCCCCGGCCGGCCGGGTCATGGAGATCCTGTCCGAGCACCAGTGCCAGGGCTGGCTGGAGGGCTACCTGCTCACCGGCCGCCACGGGCTGTTCAACAGCTACGAGGCCTTCGTCCACATCGTCGACTCGATGTTCAACCAGCACGCCAAGTGGCTGCAGGTGACCCGCGGGCTCGACTGGCGGGCCCCGATACCGTCGCTGACCTACCTGCTGTCGAGCCACGTGTGGCGCCAGGACCACAACGGCTTCACCCACCAGGACCCGGGCTTCCTCGACGTGGTGGTGAACAAGAAGGCCGAGGTGGTGCGGGTGTACCTGCCGCCCGACGCCAACTGCCTGCTGTCGGTGGCCGACCACTGCCTCCGCAGCCGCGACTACGTCAACGTCATCGTGGCGGGCAAGCAGCCCGAGCTGGACTGGCTGACGATGGACGCCGCGGTCGAGCACTGCGCGGCCGGGATCGGCGAGTGGGCGTGGGCGTCGTCGCCGGCGGTGGCCACCGGCGAGGCGGAGCCCGACGTGGTCATGGCCTGCTGCGGCGACGTGCCGACGTTGGAGACGCTGGCCGCCGTCGACCTGCTCCGCCAGGCGCTGCCCGACCTGCGGGTGCGGGTGGTCAACGTCGTCGACCTCATGCGGCTGCAGCCGTCCTCCGAGCACCCCCACGGGCTGACCGACGCCGACTTCGACGCCCTGTTCACCACCGACAAGCCGGTGATCTTCGCCTTCCACGGCTACCCGTCCCTGATCCACCGGCTGACCTACCGGCGCACCAACCACGGCAACCTCCACGTGCGGGGCTACAAGGAGGAGGGCACGACCACCACGCCGTTCGACATGGTGATGCGCAACGACATGGACCGGTATCACCTGGTCACCGACGTGATCGACCGTGTGCCCGGGCTGGGGCAACGCGAGGCGGGCGTGCGCCAGCGGATGGTCGACCAGCGGGCGGCGTGCCGCTCGTATGCCTACGAGCACGGCGAGGACCCGCCCGAGGTGAGCGAGTGGACCTGGCCGAGCTGAGCGTCGACCGGGTCCTCGTCGTCAACGCGGGCTCCA
>DASXRH010000064.1:0-11605 GCA_036506715.1 Acidimicrobiales bacterium | reverse complement strand
CCTGGTCGTGATGTGGCTCCTGGTGGACGGCCTGCTCGGCACGATCAGGGGCATGTTCCTCAACGTGTTCAACGATCCGAGCTACCAGGGCCGGACGATGGACTACGGCAAGGTCGGCGAGATGTTCGGGCAGAGGCCGTGGTTCGGCCACGGCCTCGGCACCTTCGATCCCCGCATCTACTTCTACCTGGACAACCAGTACCTGGGCACGCTGATCGAGACCGGTCTGGTCGGTCTCGTGTCGACCGCCCTGCTGTTCCTGATCGGGCTGTTCACGGCGCGCAGCGTCCACCGCATGTGCACGGCGGCGGGGCTCACGAAGCTCGGCGAGCTCGGACGGGCGCTGGCCGCCTCGATGTTCGTCGTGATCACCAGCTTCGTCACCTTCGACGCCCTGGCCTTCCGCATGGTGGCGGGCCTGCTCTTCGTGCTGCTGGGTCTGATCGGGGCCGCCTGGCGGATCGCCCGCATCGAGTCGACCCGCCTGACGTGGCGACCCCGGAGCGACGAGGACGGCTCGATCCGGATGGCGAGGGTGACCCCGCGATGACCGGTGGCGGCAACGGCGCGCACGGCGTCCCGGGTGCTGGCGTGACCCACCTGGTGCTCACCCGCTTCAACGTCCGCTGGATCGTCGGGCCCCACGACACAGGGTGGCTGGCTCACCGGTTCGACCTGTTCGAGCGCTACTGCCTGCCGTCGATGCAGGGCCAGACCAACCAGGGGTTCCGGTGGCTGGTGTTCTTCGACGAGGACACGCCCGAGCCGTTCCGCTCCCGGATCGACGGCTACACCGACTGGCCGGCGTTCACGCCGGTGTTCATCGGTCCGCCGTCCTCGCAGGTCTACGACGACGCCATCGCCGCCCACCTCGACGGCGCCGACCGCCTGGTCACCACCCGGCTCGACAACGACGACGCGCTCGCACGCGACGTCGTCGAGCGCATCCAATCCGGCGTGCGGCCCGGACCGCGCGAGTTCCTCAACCTGCCTGTCGGGTACGTGTGGCACCGGGGCCGCCTGTACCGCCACAGCCACCCCAGCAACGCCTTCCTCAGCCTGTCGGAGCCGGCCGAGGGCTTCCGGTCGGTCTGGGCCGACCCCCACGAGGAGGCGTCCCACGTGGCGCCGGTGCGCCAACTGGCGGGCGGGCCGGCCTGGCTGCAGGTGATCCACGAGCACAACGTGTCCAACCGGGTGCGGGGTCGCCGCGACCCCGCGGACCGGGTGCGGGGCGTGTTCACCCTCGACCTCGGCGCCGAGGCCACCGACGAGACGGCCGCCGACCGTTGGCACGACCGGGTCGTCGGCCATCCGGCCCGGGTCGTGCGCGACGGCGCCATCCGGGTCGCCAAGCCGGTGCGCGGCGTGGCCGAGCGGGCCGTCACGGCGGTGCGGAGACGGTGACCGACGTCGAGGCCGCCGGGAACCCTGTCCCGGCCGATCCTGATCCCGCGCGGGCGCTGGTGGCCCTCGCCCCCACCGACCCGCTCGACGCAGCCACGTTCAGCGCGCTCAGCCGCCGGCTCTTCGTCCAGTTGGCGACGCAGGGCGTGGCGATCACCCCGTTCGCGACCCGCGACCTGCGCTGGCACGACGCGCTGCGGGGCGCGGTCAGGCCGCGGGCGGTTCTCGGCCGGGCGGCCGCCGACCGGCGCACGCCGCTGATCGATCCCGACTGGATCTGGTCTCGCCGGGGCTTCGACACCCTGAACACCCGCCTGGCCGAACGGCTGGCCGCGGTGCCCGGCGTGCCCGTCCTGCAGGTCGGGACGCAGACCAACCCGGGTCTCGGCGACCCGGCCCGCCCGGTGTTCTGCATCACCGACTGCACGGTCGTCCAGGCGCTGGCCGCGGACGAGTTCTCGGTCAGCCGGGCCTCGGCCCCGGTGCAGGCCGAGGCGGTCGCCTGCCAGCGCGAGGTGTTCGCCGCCTGCCGGCGGGTGCTCGTCCTGTCGGAGTGGACCCGGCGCAGCGTCGTCGACGACTACGGCATCGACCCCGAGCGCGTGGCCGTCGTCGGCGCCGGCGCCAACCTGGCCGATCCCCTCCCGCGCCGCACCGACACGGCACAGCCGGCCGTGCTCTTCGTGGGCCGCGACTGGGAGCAGAAGGGCGGTCCGCTGCTGCTCGAGGCCTTCCGCCTGGCCCGGTCCCGGGTGCCCGCGGCCCGGCTGGTGGTGGTCGGCTGCACACCCCCGCTGGTGGACGAGCCCGGCGTCGACGTCGTGGGCGTGCTCGACCGCAGCGATCCCGCCCAGGACGAGCGCCTCAGGACGTTGTACGCCCGCGCGACCTGCTTCGCCATCCTGTCCCCCTTCGACGCCTTCCCCAACGTCGTGCTCGAGGCCGGCGTGTGCGGCCTCCCGGTGGTCAGCTCCGACGAGGGCAGCCGGTCCGAGGCGGTGGTCGACGGGGTCACCGGGGTCCTCGTCGCCTGCCGCGATCCCCGTCTCGTGGCCGACGCGCTCGTCGGGCTGCTGGGGGACGCCGACAGGGCCACCGCCATGGGACGGGCCGCCGCCGCCAGAGTGGCCGAGCATTTCACCTGGCCGGTCGTCGGCCGCCGGGTGGCGGACGCGCTGGGACTGCCGCGCTGAGGCGTCAGCGGTCGCCGCGCCGGGTCTCAGCGCCCCCGGTTGCAGGGCGCGTCACCGACGACCCCGGTCACCTGGTAGTTGCTGTCGATCGTGACCACCTGGTTGCCGGAGCAGGTGAGCGTCAGGGCGCCGTTGTCGACGATGTACACCGGGCCGTCGTCGTAGGAACCGTCGACGATGTGGTTGTTCTTGGCGACGAAGGTCGCGGGGATCTCGAACTGGTTGAGACGGAGCGAGTAGGCGCCGCCGAGGAGGACGTTGTCCTGCACGTCGGCATTGGGGCTGCTGTCGGCGAAGAACACCGCGGAGTTCCCGCACGAGCCGCGGGCGTCGAGCGTGCTGTGGCGGATGACCACGTTCCTTCCCCCGCCGTATCCCTGCACGCCGTCGAGGTGGTTGCACTCCCCCGGGATCACCGCGAGCTTCACGAACGAGTCCTCGATGAGGACGTTGTCACCCGACACCCGGAACCCGTCGGTCACGTTGTGGATCTCGACCCGCCGGGCCGTGTAGCCGGCCGTGCCGACGGCGCCGTGGCCCCAGTCCTTCACCCCGGAGTCGGGACCGACCTCGGTGTCCTCGATGAGCAGGCCCCCGAACTGCTCGTTGTCGTCGTACTGGTTCCAGATGATGCCCTTCACCCGGGTGCGGCGGACCGTCACGTCCGCGGCGCGGATCTGGAGGTCCCCGGTGATCATCATGTCCTCGATGACCGTGCCCGCGTCGTAGACGAACAGGTCGCCCTCGTGGACCGAGGCCGGCTGCCAGCCGGCGGGCACACCGGTGGACGCGGGGTTGGGGAAGGCACCGGGTCGATAGGAGGGCGCCGGGGTCGACGCGGCCGGGTCGGGCGCTGCGGACGCGGGCGGGGTGGCGGCGGTCGCCGGGCGGCACCACCGTGCCCCCGGGCGAGTCCAGCAGCGGGGGCCCCGGTGGTAGCCCGCCGGAGCCGCCGATGGGCTCGCCACCGCCGGCTCCTGCAGCGCGGACCCCACGGCGTCGGGCCCGCGGCCGGCGCCGGACGCCCCCTCGCCGACGACGAGATCGACCGCCACGATCGGCAGGACGAGGGCCGCCAAGGCGACGACTACCATGCGCAGGTGGCCGGGCGATGCGAAGCGATTCATGACGGAGGGACCCTCCGGTCGCGTCCTGGTCGAGGGCCCGGTCGGCGAGGATTGGATCCCCCAGCGCCGACCCGGTGGAGGGCCTGCCGCGGAGCCGTGCGGCCCGCTCGGCCGTCAGCTTGCCTGACCGGTCCGGCCTGGTCAAGGAGGGCGACGACCGAGGATCTTGCCCGATGAGCGCAGCGTTGACGGCGCTCTGGAAGGTCCGCGACAGGCTGCCACCCGAGGCGCGGCAGACCCTGCGGCGGGTGAGTGACAAGGCGCTGGCGCCGATCGGTTCGGTCGCCGGAGCCAGGCCGACTGCGGGCCCCGCGGCCGTCGGCCTCACGATCGACGACGGCCCCGACCCCTCGGCCACGCCGCAGGTGCTGGCCGCGCTGGCCGAGGGTGGCACCAAGGCGACGTTCTTCGTGCTGGTCGATCGGGCCGAGCGCCATCCCGACCTGGTGCGGGCGGTGGTCGACGCCGGCCACGAGGTCGGGCTGCACGGCCTCGACCATCGACGCCTGACCACGATCGACCGCCGTGAGGTGCGCCGCTCGCTGGTCGTGTCCAAGGCCCGGCTCGAGGAGATCGCCGGGGTGACGGTGCGGTGGTTCCGACCGCCGTTCGGCTCGCAGAGCCTCGGGACGTACGCCGCGGCCCGCCGAGCCGGGCTGACGCCTGTCGTGTGGAACGCGGAGGGCGAGGACTGGGTCGACCAACCCGCGGCCGTCGTGGCCGATCGGGTGATGGAGCGGCTGCGCCCCGGCGGGATCGTTCTGCTCCACGACGGCCTGGCCGGCGACCCCCGGGAGCCCGAGACGCCCGACCCGCTGCGGGGCGTGAGAGGCGACGTCTTCGCCCACACGCTGGCCAACCTGCGGCACAACGGGATGCGGGCGACGACGGTCGGCGAGCTGGTCTCCACCGGGCGCGTGCACCGCACGGCCTGGTTCCGGCCCTAGGTCCAGGTCCGTCACAGAACCTCGACCAGGCCGGCGTCGCCGTCGGTGGCCGGAGCGAACCGGCGACCGCACGCCGGGCAGGCCAGGTCGTCGCCGAGCCGGGTGCCGCACGTGCACACCCAGCCCATGGGCCGGGCGGGGTTGCCGGCCACGAGGGCATGGGAGGGAACGTCCCGCGTGACGACCGAGCCGGCCCCCACCAGGGCGTGGGCCCCGATCGTCGTGCCGCAGACGATGGTCGCGTTGGCCCCGACCGAGGCGCCGGTGCGCACCGTGGTCGGGAGGAACTCGTCGTGACCCTTCTTGACGTGCGCCCGGGGCAGGAAGTCGTTGGTGAACACAACGTTCGGCCCGAGGAACACGTCGTCCTCGGCGGTGACGCCGTCGAACACGAGGACGGCGTTCTTGACGGTGACGCGGTCGCCGATGCGGGCGCCGCCCTCGATGAAGGCGTGGTCGCAGATGTTGCAGTCGGCGCCGACCACCGCGCCGGGCAGCACGTGCGCCCAGGCCCACACCCGGGTGCCGGGGCCGACGTCGTCGCTCTCGCACAGCCCCTGGGGGTGGACGAACACGCGCCGGTCGAGGGTCACGCCGCCGCGTCCACGGCCGCCAGCACCTCGGCGGCGACCCGCTCCTGCTGGGCGGCCGTGATGCCGGGGAACAGCGGCAGGGTGAGGATCTCGCCGGCCGCCGCCTCCGCCACAGGGAAATCGCCGGGCCCATGGCCGAGATCGGCGTAGGCGCCGAGCAGGTGCACCGGATGGGGGTAGTGGATGCCGGCGCCGATGCCCGCCGCGTGGAGGCGGGCGAGCACGGCGTCGCGCCGGGCCAGCCGCACCACGTACAGGTGCCAGACGTGCTCGTTGCCCGGCAGCGTCGCCGGGAGGCGGATGCCGGCGTGGCCGGCCAGGAGGTCGTCGTAGCGGCGGGCGGCGGCCCGGCGCTGCTCGTTCCAGGCGTCGAGCCGGGCCAGCTTGGCCCGCAGCACCACGGCCTGCACGGTGTCGAGCCGCGAGTTCATGCCCACGAGGTCGTGGGTGTACTTGCGGGTGCCGCCGTGGTCCCGCAGCGCCCGCAGCGTGGCGGCCGTGTCGACGTCGCTGGTGAGCACCGCGCCGGCGTCGCCGTAGGCGCCGAGGTTCTTGCCCGGGTAGAAGCTCGTCCCGGCGACGGCGCCGACGCTGCCGCTGCCCCGCCCGTGGTGGGTGGCGCCCTGCGACTGGGCGGCGTCCTCGATGAGGTCGACCCCGGCGGGCAGGACCTCGGCCAGTGCGTGGACCGGGGCCATCTGCCCATAGAGGTGGACCGCCATCACGGCGCGGGTGCGCTCGGTCAGCCGCTCGGCCACCCGTTCGGGGTCGAGGAGCAGGTAGGCGGGGTCGCAGTCGGCGAGGACCGGCCGGGCGCCGGCCCGGCTGACCGCTTCGGCGGTCGCGACGAACGTGTTGGCGGGGAGGATCACCTCGTCGCCGGCCCCGATGCCCCGGGCCCGCAGCGCCAGCTCGAGAGCGTCGGTGCCGTTCGCCACGCCCACGCAGTGCCCGGCCCCGCTGAAGGCGGCGAACTCCTCCTCGAAGGCGGTCACGTCGGGGCCGTGGATGAACGCGCCGGTGGCCGTCACCCGGGCCCAGCCGGCGGCGACCTCGCCGGCCACCTGCGCGTGTTGCACGGCCAGGTCGACGAGCGGGATGGGACCGGCGACGGGGGTGGCCGCCAGGTCGGTGGGAGGAGTCATGCGGAGAGAACCTCACGGGGGAGATCGACGGTTCTGAGGTAACGGGCCGGCACCCCGACCCACACCTGGCCGGCCGGGATGTCACGGGTCACGGCCGCACCCATGCCGACGAGCGCCCACGGGCCGATCGTGCAGCCCTCGCGGACCAGGCATCCGGCGCCCAGGTAGGCGCCGGTGCCGACGGTGACACCGCCGGCCAGGCGGGCGCCCGAGCCCACGGTGGCGAAGTCGGCCAGCACGTCGTCGTGGGTGAGCACCACCTGGGGCATCAGCCCGACGTGGGCGCCGAGCGAGACCTCGGCGGTGGCGACCACGCCGGCGAGCACGACCGAGCCCGCGCCCACCTCGCACGAGGGAGGCACGATGGCGGCGGGGTGGACGAGGGTGGCGTAGCGACCGGGATCCAGGCCCAGCCGGGCGACGATGGCCCGCTTGGACGTGTAGTTCGCGGGGTTCCCGGTGCACACGACGACCCGCGCCGACGGCCGGTCCGCGACCGAAGCCACGGGACCGACCACGCTGATGCCGGCCAGCGCGGTACCCCAGCGGGCCGGGTCGTCGTCGAGGAAGCCGACCAGGTCCCAACGGGGCCCGCCGTGCCGCTCGGCGTGGGCGGCGTTGACGGCCCGCACGACCTCGACGGTCTCGCGGCCGAACCCGCCGGCGCCGACGACGACCAGCGGCTCAGCCACCGGCGCCTCGGCTGGCGTCGTCCACGACGCGGCGCACGATCGCCTCCACGGTCCGTCCGGCGGCGTCCCAGGAGCAGGACTGCACGCTGGTGGCCGCGGCCACGGCGTCGGCGTCGGCGGTGGCCGGCGGCCGGGTGACCAGGCGGCCGAGCGCGTCGGCCAGGTCGTGGGGGGTGGCGGGCGCGTAGACCACGTGGTCGTTGTCCAGGACGATCCGGTTGTGCTCGGCGTCGTTGACCACCGGGATGCAGCCGGCGGCCAGCATCTCGTGGGGCACCAGCGACACGTTGGTCGCCGACAGCACCAGGCCGGCGGCGCAGCGGTTGTAGAGCCGGCCCAGCTCGGCCGGGGTCATCACCCCGTGGTCGACCGCCGGGAAGGGCATGCGCCCGACCGGGTCACCGTAGAAGTGGATGTCGACGCCGGGGTGGCGGGCCGCGAACAGCTCCAGCGCCAGCGCGCCGAGGTCGAAGGCCCGGCGGGGGGTGATCCGCCGGGCGAAGAAGCACACGCCCGTGCGCGGGCCGGCCCCGCCGTCGGCGTCCTCGAGGCGGTAGTGCTCGAGATCGCAGCCGAAGTCGAAGTGGTCGGCCGGCATGCCGTGGTCGGCGCTCAACTTGCCGGCCAGCCACCGGCCGGCGGTGATGCCGTGGAACCCGAAGCGGTAGGTGGCCTCGGCCAGCAGCGCCTCCCCGCCCGCCGGGAAGAACCATGGCTCGAAGTCCTGGACCAGGTAGAAGCGGGTCCCCTTGGCGGGCGAGGCCGCGGCCGCATACGCGGTCGGCCAGGCGGTGGCGATCACGGCGTGGGAGTCGTCGATGCCGGCGGCGGCGTCCCGCACCTCGGCCCTGACCCACGGCCACCACGTGCGCAGGACCCGCGCGTGGTCGTCCAGGTCGCCGCCCCAGCGGTCGTAGAGGTAGAGGACGCAGCGGTGCCCGGCCTGCTCGAGGGCACCGACCATGCGCAGCAGCGTCGTGTGCCCACCGGACCCCTCGTAGGGCGGCGTCATGACCCAGGCGACGGTGAGCGGCTCGCCGGGAAGGGCGGGCAACGCGGCCGGCCGGGCGCCGCCGGTCTCCGCCGCGGCCACCACGTCCTCGCGGAACACGTTGAGCATGTGGCTGGGCGGTGCCACGCGCTCGGACATGCGGCGCAGCACCCGGGCGGCGACGCCGGACGGCCCCTCGTGCCGCATCAGCCGGCCGGCCCGGCTGAGCTTGCGGCCCACGCCGCTCACTGCGTCCATGCGCTCGGTCACGCCGCCGCCTCCACCGCCGGAATCGGGGCGGCGACGCTGAAGAGCTCGCCCCGCCGGTGCTGCCGCCACAAGGGGAGGCCGACGACCAGCGCATAGACCAGGAGCGACAGCGTGCCCCCGGCGACGAGACGGGCGAGGTCGCCGGGCATGACGGCCAGGGCCGCCAGCGCGGTGAGCGCCATGAGCGCGCCACCCACCAGCGGCCGGGAGATCGGGCCGACGACGGACGCGACCGTGACCCCCAGCCCCCGCAAGACCTTCATGTAGGCGGGCAGCACGACCAGGCACAGCGCCACGACGTGGCCGGCGGCCACCGCGGTGATGCCGCCGACGTGGGCCGCCACGATCAGCATGGGGACGAGCGACACCAGCCACAGCAGGTTGAGGCGGAGGGCGTCGTCGGACTTCCCGGCCGACACCAGGAAGTCGTACGCCAGCTCGAGCGCCACCCGCGACGCCCCGACCACGGCCAGGAACGCCAGCGGACCGCCGGCGTCGGACCAGCGCGCCCCGTAGACGAACCGGACCAGCGGGTGGCCCAGCACGCCGAGCAGCACGCACGCCGGCACCACCGGCACGAACAGCATGCCGAGCGCCCGGCCGAAGCTCGCCTGGTGCCGCAGCGGGTCGGACCGCAGCTCGGAGAACGCGGGCAGGCTCACCGCCCGCACGGTGGACGAGAACGCCCCCACCGGCCAGCCCGACAGGTTGAAGGCGAGCACGTAGATGCCGAGCTGGGTCGGGCCGAGGATGTTGCCGATCACGGCGTAGTCGACGTTCATCACCGCGAAGACCACGATGCTGGCGCCGGCCAGCGGCAGGCCGAAGCGCAGGAGCCGGCGGGCCAGCGCGGCGTCCCACGCGGGGCGGTACCGGGCGGGCGCCAGCGCGAACGTGAACCCGAACAGCACGACGTTGCCGACCACCCGCGACCAGGCCAGGCTCCAGGCCCCGAACCCGGCCGAGGCCATCACGACCGCCACGACCGTGGTGACGACGAAGGACACCGTGTCGGCGATGAGCTTGCGGTCCTGCCGGAACTCGCGCTGGATGCAGGCCGAGGGCGTGGCCGACAGGCCGGCGATCACCAGCGACAGGGCCAGCACCCGGATCGGACCGGCGGCGGCCGGCGCCCCGAGGGCCTGCGCCAGCCACGGGGCGAGGAGCGCCATGAGCGCGGCCAGGCCGGCGCCCGAGGCCACCGACACGGTGGTCACGACCGGCGCGATGCGGTCGACCTCCTCGCGGTCGGCGGCCTGGACGATGGCGACGCTCACCCCCAGCTCGCTGATGCTGACCACCACGGACAGCACCACCAGCGCGGCGGCGAACACGCCGAACTCGGACGGGGCGATCAACCGGGCGAGGACGATCCCGACGAACAGCTGGCCGACGCGGCCGACGACCGTGTTGACCGTGCTCCAGGCGAGGCCCTTGCCGACCTTGGAGCCCAGCGTGTCGGACCCGGCGCTCATGGCCGCGCTCTCACTGGCCCTGCACCTTCCAGCGCAGCGCGCCCAGCCCGGCGCGCACGCGGTGCGTGGCACCCGACACGAGCAGCGGCGGGAACCAGACCGAGCGGCGGCCGAACCGGCGGCGCACCGCCAAGCCGTGCCACTGCGGCACGCGCCGCACGTCGGGGCAGGCGTCGCGGGCGAAGGCCACGAGCGCGTCGATGTCGACGTCGGCCTCGCGGCCCCGGTCGAGGGCCCGGCTGGCCTGCCACAGGGCTTGGGCGGCGAAGGCGCGGCCCACCCGGCGCCGGTACCGGTCGACGTGCTCCACGTCGGGGCACTCGGCGAAGAACGCGTCGAAGGCGGCCTTGCGGTGGTGGAGGTCGACCAGCGGGTCGGCGTACGTGCTGCGCAGCATGCTGCGGGGGTGGACCCGGTAGATGGCCTGGGGCGTGCCCCGTACGTAGCCGATGTCGGACACGGCGGCGATGCGCAGCCACAGCTCGAGGTCGCCGGAGTGGGGCAGCGACGCCTTGTAGCCGCCGACCGCCTCGTGGACCGAGCCCCGCACCACCACCTCGGGCGAGGAGATGCAGTTGTAGCCACTGCGCGACCGCTGGTCGATCCACCGGGGGCCGGGCCACACGGTGGTGCCCCGCCACCGGCCCTTCGGCGTGGGCAGCGGCCGGTCGGACGGGGCGTAGAGGGGCCGGCCGTACACCATGCCGACGCCCGGGTTGGCCTCCATGATGCGGGTGGCCCGGCGCAGCGCCCCGGGCGTCAGCAGGTCGTCGGCCGAGATCAGCACGACGTAGTCGCCGTCGGCCCAGGCCAGGCCCTCGTTGTAGGTGGCGATGTGGCCCTGGTTGACCTCGTGCCGGCGGACGGTGATCCGGGGCTCGTCGGCCGCCAGGCGGGCGGCCACCGCCGGGGTGTCGTCGGACGAGCAGTCGTCGATGACCAGCACCGACACGTCCACGCCCTCCTGGTCGAGGATGCTGCCCAGGCAGCGGGGCAGGAACTCGGCGTAGTCGTAGCACGGGACGATGACGCTCACGGTCGGCCGCCGGGCGCGCCGGACCCCCCGGGTCGCCAGTGAGCCGGGCGCGCCCGCCGGCGCCGGCGGGCCGCCCGGCATCAGTGGCTCCCCCGTGCCGCCGCGGTGATCACGTCGACCACGTGGTCCTGGTCGGCCTCGGTCAGGTCGTGGTACAGCGGGAGGATCAGGGAGTCGCGGGTGAACCGCTCGGTCACCGGCAGGGGCGGGTGGGCCACGCCGGCGTAGGCGGGCTCGAGGTGGGAGGCCATGATCCCGCGGCGCGCGCTGACGCCGTGGCCGGCCAGCACGCCCAGCAGCTCGTCCCGCGACCGCGGGAAGCCGGCGGGCAGGAGCACCCAGAACGACTGGAAGTTGGTGGTGCCCCCCACCGGATCGGCGGCGGTCACGGCCGCGGCCAGGCCGGGCACGTCGGCCAGCAGCCGCCGGTAGCGCTCGCCCAGCGCCCGCCGGCGCTCGACGATGGCGTCGAGCTTGGCCAGCTGCACCAGGCCCACCGCGGCCTGGATGTCGGTCATGCGGTGGTTGAACCCGGTCTCGAGGTACTGCTCCAGCACCGGGCCCCGGGCCTGGTGGCGCTGTGCGGCGCTGACGCTCATGCCGTGCTCGCGGAGGCGGCGGCCCCGCGCGGCCCGTTCGGGGTCGTCGGTGACGAGCATGCCGCCCTCGCCGGTGGTGATGACCTTGCGGGGGTGGAACGAGAAGGCGGCCAGCTGGGCCCGGGCCCCG
>DASXRH010000063.1:0-7581 GCA_036506715.1 Acidimicrobiales bacterium | reverse complement strand
GGCCGGGTCGGCCCCGGCGAGCGGCGGGCCGGGCAGGGTGGCGGGGCCCCGGTGGTCGTCGGTCACGCACACGACGTGGAAGCGCTGGCCGGGCCGCCCCACGGCGTAGCTCCAGCGGTGGCGGACGGGCACCCAGTCGCGCCCGGGCTCCAGCGGGACCTCCTCGTAGCCCGGCTCGTACACGGCCAGCAGCCCGGGCTTGTCGCTGACGTTGGCCGTGCGCCAGCGGGTGCCGTCCCAGCGGATCTCGACGTGGGCCGACGACACCGTCCACCGCCCCTGGACCCGCTGGTGGCCGACCCGCACGTCGCTGGAGCGGCCCCGGCCGATGCGGACCACGGCCGGGCGCTCGAACCCGGCGGTCCACGGCCCGGGGTGGACCCGCACCCGCAGCGTCACCCGGGTCCGCCCCCCGGGCGGCCGATCACGACCGCCGTCACGTTGTCCTGCGACCCGGCGGCCACGGCCGCGGCCACCAGGCGGCGGGCTGCGGAGGCGGCGGTGGTCGCGGCGAGCACGGCGTCCATGATGGCGGCCTCGCCCAGCACGCTCACGCCGTCCGACGCCAGCACCAGCCGCTCCCCCGGCCCCAGCGTCACCCGGGACACGTCGGCGACCGGCCGCCCGACCGCCCCGACGGCCCGGGTGATCATGTGCCGGCCGGGGTGGGCCCGGGCCTCGGCCGCGGTGATCAGCCCGGCCCGCACGAGCGCGGCCGCCGCGTTGTGGTCCTCGGTGAGGCGGGTGATCGTCCGGCCGCCGACCCGCCAGGCCGGCGAGTCGCCCACGTGTCCCACCCACCAGTCGTCGCCGGGGGCGGCGACGGCCACGGTGACGGTGGCGGCCATGGTGGCGACGCCCGGGTCGGCGGCCTGGCGGGCCCGCACGGCGCCGTCGGCCGCCGCCACCAGCCGGTGGACGACGCCGGGGTCGGCGGCGGGGACGGCGCCGGCCAGGCCGGCCGCCACGGCATCCACGGTGAGCGTGGCGGCCAGCGCCCCGCCCCGGTGGCCGCCGGCGCCGTCGCTCACGACCGCCCAGGTGCCGGTGGCCGTGCACCGGTCCTGGTTGTCGGGCCGGCGGCCCGCGGCCGTCGCCCACCCGTGGTCGAGCGGCACGGCGGGGGCGGGCGGGGGCGACATCGGGGCCATGTCGCAGGGTTATTGCCGGCCCGGGCCCGGCGAAAGGGCCAGGGGTGGCCCTGGCGGCCCGGACGGGTGGCGTCGGTAGGGTGGGTCGGTGCCCGTCGACAAGGTGCTGCTCGCCGCGCCCCGGGGCTTCTGCGCCGGGGTCGAGATGGCCATCAAGGCCCTGGCCTGGATGGTGCGCGCCTTCGAGCCGCCCGTGTACTGCTACCACGAGATCGTCCACAACCGGCTGGTGGTCGACCGCTTCCGCGACCTCGGGGTGGTGTTCGTCGATGACATCGCCGAGGTGCCCGAGGGCCGGCCCATCATGCTGTCGGCCCACGGGTCGGCCCCCGAGGTCGTCGGCGCTGCCCGCGCCCGGGGCAGCTACGTGGTCGACGCCGTGTGCCCGCTGGTGACCAAGGTGCACCACGAGGTCAAGACCCGGGCCGGCAAGGGCTACCGCATCGTGTACGTGGGCCACGAGGGTCACGAGGAGGCCGTCGGCACCATGGCGGTCGCCCCCGACGCAATCGACCGGGTCGAGTCGGTGGCCGAGGTCGACGCCCTGCCCGCCGCCGGCGGGGGCACCGGCCAGCCGGTGGCGCTCCTGGCCCAGACCACCCTGTCGCACCGCGACTGGGCCGCCATCGCCGACCGGGCGGCCGAGCGCTTCCCCGGCCTGTGGCGGCCGGGCCGCAGCGACCTGTGCTTCGCCACCACCAACCGCCAGTCGGCCCTGGCCGAGATCGCCTCCCGGTGCGACGCCGTGGTGGTCATCGGCTCGGCCAACTCGTCCAACACCCGGGCGCTCGAGAAGCTGGCCCGCGAGTCGGGCTGCTCCCGCGTCTACCGGGTCAACACCGCCACCGAGGTGCCCGGCGACCTCACCGGCACCGTCGGCGTGACCGCCGGCGCCTCGGCGCCCGAGGAGCTGGTCGAGGCCGTCATCGGCCGCCTGGCCCCCGCCGAGGGGGTCGATGAGGTCACGATCACGGACGAGGACGAGTACTTCCCCCCGCCCCGCGAGCTGCGCGACCTGCTGGCCGGGGTCGACGCCTTCGCCACCTTCGCCCTCGGCGGGTCGGTGCCCGGGCGGCCGGCGCTCAACGACCGCCAACTGGCGGCCAGCGACGTGCTGGCGATGCTGGCCTGACCCCGCCCCCGGTCACCCGGCCAGGCGCCGGGCCTCGTCGTAGAGGGCCTGGAGGCGGGCCTGGAGCTGGTCGGTCATCTCCCGCACCACCCGGCGCTTGACCCGGCCCGAGCCGTCGCCCACCGGCGGCAGGACGGGTTCGCCCACCACCACGACGATCTTGTGGGGACGGATGAACTTGGCCCCCACCGGCATGGCCTCGGCCGACCCGCCGATGCCCACCGGCACCAGCGGCACCCCGGTGCGGGCGGCCACGTAGGCGGGGCCGTCGAACAGGTCCTCGACCACCAGGCCCTCGCGCCGGGTGCCCTCGGGGAACATGACCAGCGACTCGCCGTTCTCGATGATCTGCAGGCAGGTGCGCAGCGACTCGCGGTCGGCCGTGCCCCGGTGCACCGGGAAGGCCCCGAGCATCGACACGAACCGGCCCAGCGGCTTCCAGTTCCAGATCGACGCCTTGCCCATGTAGCGCATGCGGGGCCGGCGGGTGGTCGCGGCCAGGAGGAAGTCGAGGTTGGACCGGTGGACCGGCGCCAGCACGAACGGGCCCTGGGTGGGCAGGTGCTCGCGGCCCCGGATCTCGAGCCGGAACAGGAGCTTGGCCAGCACCACGCACAGGCCCCGGATGGCGCCGTAGGCGGTGCGCTCCAGCCGTGTGGGCGGGTGGACGTCGACGGCCTCGACCCGCGCCGCCGCGGCGGCGGGCGCCGGGGCGACGCCCGGCCCGGCGCCGGGGGCCGCGGACTCGTCGGTGCCGGGCTCAGGCATCGGGGATCCTCGCCACCAGGTCGTCGACGATCTGGTCGACGGACATGTCGCTGGTGTCGATCTCGAGGGCGCCGTCGGCCTGCCGCAGCGGGTCGGTGTCCCGGCCCTGGTCGAGGGCGTCGCGGCGGGCCAGGTCGGCGGCCACGGTCTCGTAGTCGAGGCCCGTGACCTCGGCGGCCCGCCGCTCGGCTCGCACCTCGGGCCGGGCGCTCAGGTACACCTTGAGCACCGCGTCGGGGAACACCACGGTGCCGATGTCCCGGCCCTCCAGCACCCCGCCCTCGCGCTCCTGGGCCCAGGCGCGCTGGCGGCGGACCAGCTCGCGGCGCACCCCGGGGTTGGCGGCCACCAGCGACACGGCCCGCGACACCTCGGGGCCCCGGATCTCGATGGTGGCGTCGACGCCGTCGACGGTGACGTGCTCGGTCGTGACCTCGAGGTCGACCGCCACCGCCAGCTTCTCGACCGGCTCCGCGTCGGCCGGGTCGATGCCCCGGCGCAGTGCCGCGAACGTGACGGCCCGGTACATGGCCCCCGTGTCGAGGTACTCGAGGCCCAGGCGGTCGGCGAGCCGGCGGGCGACCGTCGATTTCCCGGACCCGGCGGGCCCGTCGATGGCGATGACCTTCACGAGGACCGCACCCTACTGCCCGGCCAGCCCGGCGAGCGCCCGCCAGAAGCCGGGAAACGTCTTGGCCACGCACCCGGGGTCGGCGATCGTGACCCCCGGGACCCGCAGGCCGGCCAGGGCGAAGCTCATGGCCATGCGGTGGTCGTCGTAGGTGGCGACCTCGGCGGGCCGAACGGGGCCGGGGTGGACGACGAAGCCGTCGGCGGTGGCCTCGGCTCCCACGCCCAGCCGGCCCAGCTCGTGGACCACGGCGGCGATGCGGTCGGTCTCGTGGCCCCGGATGAAGCCCACGCCGGTCACCCGGGTGGGGCCGTCGGCGAACGCGGCCACCACCGCCAGCGTGGGCGCCATGTCGGGCATGTCGGCCAGGTCGACCGCGCCCAGGCCGGCCAGGCGGCCCGTGCCGACCACCGTCGTGGCGTCCGCGGTCCGCTCGACCCGAGCACCCATGGCGGCCAGCAGGTCGGCGAAGCGGGCGTCGCCCTGGCGGGTCGCCGCCCCCAGTCCGGTCACCGTGACCCGCCCGCCCACCAGGGCGGCGGCGGACAACAGGTAGGCGGCCGCCGAGGCGTCGGGCTCGACGCGGTAGTCGGTGTGCCGGTAGCGCCCGGGCGGCACGGTGAAAACGGGCGCCTCGGCGGGGCCGGAGGGGACGACGTCCACGCCGAAGGCGGCCATCACCACCGCGGTGAGGTCGACGTAGGGCCGCGACACCAGCGTGGTGGTGACGGCCAGCCGCACCCCGCCGGCGGCGTAGGGGGCGGCCAGCAGCAGTCCCGACACGAACTGGCTGGAGGCGTCGCCCGCCACCGGCACCTCGCCGCCGGTGGCGCCGCCGGGGGCGGTGATCGTGAGCGGCAGGTGGCCGGGCTCGCCGTGGTCGGTCACCCGGGCCCCCAGCGCCCGCACGCCGTCGAGGACCGGGCCCATGGGCCGGGCCCGCAGCGACGGGGCCCCGTCCAGCCGGTAATCGCCGGTGCCGAGCGCCACCACCGGCGCCAGGAACCGGGCCGTCGTGCCCGACATCCGCATGTCGAGGTCGAGCGGGCCCGGCCGGAGGCGCCCGCCGGTTCCGGTCACGGCCAGGGTCGTGGGGTCGGTCCCCTCGATCCCCGCCCCGAGGGCGGCCAGCGCCGTGGCCATGGCCGCGGTGTCGTCGGCCACCAGCGCCCCGGAGACCGTCGAGGTGCCCTCGGCCAGCGCCGCGCACACCAGCGCCCGGTTGGTCAGGCTCTTCGACCCCGGCACGGTCACGGTGGCGTCGAGCGGCCCGGCCAGCGGGGCCACGGCCCGGGCCGGCTCAGCCATCGATCGGCAGCACGGCCGGCCGGTAGCCCCGGACGACCAGGCCGTCCCGGAACACGGGCACCGCCGCCCGCTCGATCAGCATGACCAGCACGCCCTGCGGGCCCTCGGTCGAGTGGGCGATCTCGAGGTCGACGATGTTGACGTCGAGATCGGCCGCGAGGATGGCCACGTCGGCCACCACCCCCGGCCGGTCGGGCACGGGGATGCGGACCTCGGCCAGCTCGGCGGCCGTGCGGAACCGGGCCGGCAGGTTGACCCGGGCCGCCCGGGCCTGCTCGAGCCGGGCCAGCAGGCCCTTGCGGTCGTCGCCGGCCACCATGTCCCGCATCTGCCCGAGGGCGGCGGTGAGCTCGTCGAGCACGCCGACGATCGCGGCCCGGTTGTCGCTGCAGATGTCGGGCCAGATGCCGGGGTGCCCGGAGGCCACCCGGGTCATGTCCCGGAAGCCGCCGGCGGCCAGCCGCAGCAGGGCCCGGTGCTCCTCGCTGCGCTCGTCGGCCAGCTGCATGAGCGTGGCCGCCGCCAGGTGCGGCACGTGCGACACCACCGCCACCAGCTGGTCGTGGCGGTCGGGGGCCAGCGCCACCACCTCGGCGCCGAGCGTGCCCACGATCTGGCGCACCTGGGCGTAGGCGGCCGCGTCGGTGCCCTCGTTGGGGGTCAGCACCCAGGTGGCGCCCTCGAACAGGTCGGGCGTGGCCCCCTCGACCCCCTCCTGCTCGGAGCCGGCCATGGGGTGGCCGCCCACGAACCGGGCGTCGGCCACCGCCTCGACCACCGAGGCCTTGACCCCGCCCACGTCGGTGACCAGGCCGCTGCCGCCGCAGAGGGCCCGGCGGGCCTCGTCGGCGATGGCGTGGACCGGGGTGGCCACGAACGTGATGGTGGCCAGCGCGTCGACGCCCACGGCGTCGAGGGCGCCGAGCTCGAGGGCCCGGACGGCCCGGTCGTGGTCGCGGTCGCGCCCGGTCACGTGCCAACCCAGCCCGCGCAGGCGCATGCCGATCGACCCGCCGATCAGCCCGGTGCCGACCACCACGGCGCGGCCGGGCTCGGGCGGGCGCCCGAGGACCACCTCAGCCCCGTCCCACCATCAGGCCGGCAGGTCGTCGCGCAGGTTGCGCGCGCCCTCGAGGTAGACGTGGTGGAGCTCGTCGCGCCCGAGGTCTGTGGTGAGGTGGATCATCACCCGGATGCAGCGGGGGGTGCCGCCCTCGATGTCCAGCTCGCGGGCGCACATGAGCGGCACGTCGCCCAGGCCGAACTTGCGGGCCGCCAGCGCCGGGAACACCGAGTGGATGTCGTCGGTGGCGGTGAACAGCACGCTGATCAGGTCGTCGTGATGGATCGCGTTGCGCTCGACCAGCGCGTCGAGCAGCGCGATCACCCGCTCGAACAGGTGCTCCTTCTCGTCGACGTCGACGGTGGTGGCGCCGCGGAGGGCACGGACGGCGGTCATGGCCCTTCGAGGTTAGCGGCGGGGTGGCCGGCTCGGCCCAGTCGATCGCCGGCCCGGGGGGGCGGCGGCCCGCTCCAGCGCCCGCACCTCGGCCTGGGTCAACGCCCGGGCCTGGCCGGGAGCCAGTCGCCGGTCGGCCAGCGGCCCGAACCGGGTGCGGACCAGCCGCCGCACCGGGTGGCCGACGGCCGCGCACATGCGCCGCACCTGGCGGTTGCGGCCCTCGTGGATGGTGATGCGCAGCGAGTGGTCGCCCACCAGCGACACCTTGGCCGGGGCGGTGGGGCCGTCGTCGAGCGTGACGCCCTCCCGCAGGCGGCGCAGCGCGCCCCGCGACGGCGTGCCCTCGACCTCGGCCAGGTACTCCTTGTCGACCCCGAACGACGGGTGGGTGAGCCGATGGGCCAGCTCGCCGTCGTTGGTCAGCACCAGCAGACCCTCGGTGTCGGCGTCGAGCCGGCCCACGGGGTAGACCCGGGGCTCGGGCGGCACCAGGTCGACGACCGTGGGGCGGCCCTGCGGGTCGGCGGCTGTGGTCACCACCCCGGCCGGCTTGTTGAGCAGGTAGTGGACCAGCCCCTGGCGCACGCCCACCCGGGCGCCGTCGACCTCGATGGCGTCGACCTCGGGGTCGGCCCGGGTGCCGAGGGTGGCGGGGGTGCCGTTGACCGTCACCCGGCCGGCGGCGATCAGCTCCTCGCACGTCCGCCGGCTGCCCAGCCCGGCCTGGGCGAGGATCTTCTGGAGGCGCTCGCCGGCCGGCTCGCTCACTCGTCGCCGTCGAGGTCGACCTGCCAGCCCGACGGCGACTTGGTCGCCGTGTCGCGCTCGGCGTTGGCGTCCTCCAGCGTGGTCAGCCGCTCGGCCAGCGTCGGGCTGTCGGGCCGCAGGCCCTGCTCGAGCTGCTCGACCACGTCGGCGCCGGGGACGAACCCGCCCAGCGCCGGGAGCTGGCCCAGGTGGTCGAGGCCCAGCGTCTCGAGGAAGGCCGGGGTGGTGCCGAACATGGCGGCCTGGCCGGGCCCGGGGTCGCGGCCGACCTCGGCGATGTAGCCCCGCTGCTGGAGGGTGCGCATGACCCCGTCGACGCTGACGCCCCGGATGGCCCCCACCTGGGCCCGGGAGATGGGCT
>DASXRH010000062.1:0-2028 GCA_036506715.1 Acidimicrobiales bacterium | reverse complement strand
GCCGCCTCGACGGCCGGCCCCTCCTCGGACAGCCCCTGGTCGACAACCAGGAGCAGGTGGGCATCCCGGTGGCCGCCGAGGCACCCGACGGCAGCTACCCGCAGGACGGCCGCGGCTACCCCACCGCCGCCGCCCAGATCGTCGGATGGAGCCGGGACTGCGGCGCCACCACCCGCTACGGCTACCTGTACCGGTCGGCCACCGACGGCGCCTTCCACTGGCTCGACGACCCCGCCGCGCCGCCGGCCGACGTGGCCACCACCACGACCCGCACCGGCGCCACCGTCCCCTTCGTGGTGCGCTGGGAGCGGGGCACGATCAACCGCTTCGTCTACAGCGTGGCCATGCTCGCCCCCGTGGGCGAGGCCGACCCCACCCACCCCGACGACGCGCTGTGGAACCGGCGGCTGGTGTTCAGCTTCGACGGCGGCGTCGGCATCGGCCACTTCCAGGGCACCACCAGCACCGGCTCGATGCTGCCCGCCGGCCTGCTGGGCCAGGGCTACGGCGTGATGTGGTCGAGCGGCACCCGCACCAGCACCCACTACAACCTCCAGGTGGGCGGCGAGACCGCCCTCATGCTCAAGGAGCACGCGGTCGAGACCCACGGCGTGCCCGACTACACGGTGGCGGTCGGCGGGTCGGGAGGCGCCATCCAGCAGTACGTCTACGCCCAGAACCACCCCGGCCTCATCGACGCCGCCATCGCCCAGTACTCGTACCCCGACATGGTCACCCAGACCATCCACGTCGGCGACTGCGCCCTGCTCGAGCACTACTTCGACGCCACCGCCAAGGACAACGCCCACTGGAAGGACCCCGAGGTCCGGCAGGCGGTCATCGGCCTCAACGCCACCAACTTCCCCAAGAACCTGTCGCCGGGCTCGATCAACCAGTGGAACAGCCTGTACGCGATCTACGCGTCGTTCGGCTACCAGGTCATGGACCGCGACCCGGCCTCGCCGGCGCCGGCGCTGACCGAGTGCGAGCAGGGCTGGTTCGGGCTGACCCCGCTGGCGCTGAACCCGACGTTCACCAACGTCCCCGACCTCGACAAGCTGGCCCAGGGCAGCGCGGGCGTCGAGTGGACCCACTGGGGCGACACCGTGAACATCTACGGCACCGGCGCCGACGGCTTCGCCCGCGTGCCGTGGGACAACGTGGGCGTCCAGTACGGGCTCGAGGCCCTCGTGGCCGGCACCATCTCGCCTGCCGAGTTCCTCGACCTCAACGCCCAGGTCGGCAGCTGGAAGGACACGGCCGACATGGTCCCCGAGGGCTTCCCGTTCGCGGGGTCGCTGACCCCCGAGAACTTCGACCCGTGGAGCGCCCGCAACATGAACCTCAGCCCCGACGGCGGGGCCACGCCGGCGGCCCGGCGAACGGGCGACGTCGACGCGATGCACGCCGCCTACACCTCGGGCATGGAGTTCGTGGGCGACATCGACATCCCGGTCATCGACTGGCGGCACTACCTCGAGGACGAGCTGAACATGCACAACACCCAGCAGTCCTTCGCCGCCCGCCAGCGCATGCTCGACGCCGACGGCGACGCGTCCAACCAGGTCATCTGGTTCACCGACGCCCGGCCGGCCGTGGCCTTCGACCAGACGCCGATGGCCTTCGAGGTCATCGACCAGTGGATGGGCAACATCGCCGCCCACCCCGACCGCAGCGTCGCCGCCAACAAGCCGGACCGCGCCGTCGACTCGTGCTTCGACACCGGCGGCAACCTCATCGCCTCCGGCGAGGGGGTGTGGGACGGGGTGATCGACGACCAGGCCCCGGGCACCTGCACGCAGGACTTCAAGATCTACTCGTCGTCCCGGCGCCAGGCGGGCGGTCCGTTCGAGGGCGGGATCTGGAAGTGCCAGCTCCAGTCGGTGAGCAAGGCGCTGCGGGGCGGCGTCTACGGCTCGTGGCGGCCCACCAGCGCCGAGCGGGCCCGGCTCGAGCAGATCTTCCCCCAGGGGGTGTGCGACTACACCAAGGCCGACGCCGGGCGGCCCCGGGGCATCTGACTGCTCC
>DASXRH010000061.1:0-10479 GCA_036506715.1 Acidimicrobiales bacterium | reverse complement strand
CAACATCTACGCCGACGAGGCGCTGTGGCGGGCCCGGATCAACCCGTTCCGGCGCAGGGTCACCCGGGCCCAGGCGGCCGCCCTGCTGGCGGCCCTGCGGGAGGTGCTGACCGGCAGCATCCGCTACGGCGGCACCACCCTCACGAACTACCGCACGGTCGAGGGCCTCCCCGGCCGCAACCAGCAGCGCCTGGCCGTCTACGGCCAGGCCGGCCTGCCGTGCCCCCGGTGCGGCACCGAGCTGCGCTCCCGCCCGCTGGACGGCCGCACCACCACGTGGTGCCCGACCTGCCAGCCGCGGTGATCGGCGTCAGTCCGGCCGGCGGTGGACCTGGCGGGCGCCGACCTGGTCGCGGGCCAGGACGACGAGCTGGTCGACGTTGACGTGCGGGGGCCGGGCGGCCACCCAGCGGACGCACTCGGCCACGTCCTCGGCCGACAGCGGGGTGAGCCCCCGGTAGACGGCGGCGGCCCGGTCGGCGTCGCCGCCGAAGCGGACCAGGCTGAACTCGGTCTCCACCAGCCCCGGGTCGATCTCGCACACCCGCACCGGCCGGCCCAGCAGCTCCTGCCGCAGGACCGACATCACCGCCCGCACCGCGAACTTGGCGGCGTTGTAGCCGGCGCCGTTGGGGTAGGGCTCGTGGGCGGCGATCGACCCGATGGTCACCACCTGGCCGTCGCCGCTGGCCTCCAGCCGGCCGAGGAGGGCCTTCGTCACCCGGACCACGCCGAGGACGTTGGTCTCGTACATGGACCGCCACTGGTCTTCGTCGGCCTCGGCCACCGGGGCCCAGCCGAGGGCGCCGCCGGCGCAGTTGACCACCAGCCGGCACTCGGGCACCGCCGCCGCGAACGCGTCGACCGACGCCTGGTCGGTCACGTCCAGCACGTGGGCCCGGGCGCGGCCGCCCAGCTCGGCCACCAGAACCTCCAGCCGGTCGGCCCGCCGGGCGCCCACCACCACGTCCCAGCCGTCGCCGGCCAGGGCGCGGGCGGTGGCCGCCCCGATCCCCGAGCTGGCCCCCGTCACGACCGCCACACCCCGCGCTGTCCCCGTCTGGTCCACGGCGGCCACCGTACCGACCGGCCCCGGGCCGGGTATCACCCGCGGGGCGGCCGGCGCCGGGCCATCATCGGGGCGGTGGAGGGCGGCGCCGCCGCCGCGGAGCTCCGCCGGCGAGGTGGCTCCTGTGGCCGGTGTGGCTGCTGGTAGCGTTGTGGCCATTGTGACGACGCGCCAGGGTTCCTCCCGTTCCCGGTCGCGGCCCCGCACCGGCGGGTCCCCCCGCGCGGCGTCCACCAGGCGCACCACCACCCGCCGGGGCGTGGTCGCCAAGCGCCCCTCGCTGACCTCCCGGGCCGCGCGCTCGTCGTCGCGGGTCCTCGGCCGCCACGCCGACGACGTCACCGGCCTGGTGCTGGTGGCCGCCGGGGTCGTCTGCGGCCTCGGCATCTACTCGGGCGCCGGCGGCCCGGCGGGCCGGGCCATCGCCGACGTGGCCGCCTCGGCCATCGGCGCCCTGCGCTACGCGCTGCCCCTCGGCCTGGTGGTCGGCGGCGGCGCGCTCATCCTGGCCAAGCCGGCCGCCGCCGCGGGTGACGACGGCGACGCGGACCGGCCGTCGGTGGCCGCCCACGTGGGCGTGGGCACCACCCTGATGGTCCTGGCAGCCGCCGGCCTCCTCCACCTCGCCGGCGGCCGCCCCGGCTTCGACGCGCCCGACCGCGACCTCCGCAAGGCCGGCGGCTGGCTGGGCGTGGGCGTCGGCGGCCCGCTGTCCCGCACGCTGGGCACGGCTGGCACCGCCGCCGTCCTCGTCGTGCTGGCCCTGGCCGGGCTGGTGGTGCTGACCCGCACCCCGCTGCGGGTCGCGGCCGACCGCACGGTGGCCGGCTTGCGCCCGCTCACCAAGGTGCTCAACCACCGGCTGGCCATCCTGTTCCGGCTGCCCGGCGACGAGCCGGCGGCGCCCGACGTGATCAACCCGGCCCTGGTGCCCGACGACGACACGCTGGTCGAGCCGCCCGCCGGCGACGAGGAGACCGCCGCCGCCCCGGCCAAGGGCCGCTGGCGCAAGGCCGCCCGGTTCGTGGTGCCAGAGGACGACGAGGCGCCGGCCGAGCAGCTCGAGATCAACCTCGGCCCCGCGGCCAAGGCCTCGCCGTGGAGGCTGCCCCCGATCACGCTGCTCGAGCGGTCGGGCTCCCAGCAGGTCGACCGCAGGGCGGTGGAGGACACCGGCCGCACGCTGGTGAAGGCGCTGGCCGACCACGGCGTCGAGACCCGGCTGGTGGGCATGGTCGTCGGTCCCACCGTCACCCGCTACGAGCTCGAGCTGGGCCCGGGGGTCAAGGTCAACCGGGTCACCAGCCTCCACAAGGACATCGCCTACGCCATGGCGACGCCCGATGTCCGCATCCTGGCCCCCATCCCGGGCAAGCAGGCCATCGGCATCGAGGTGCCCAACACCCGGCGCCAGATCGTGTCGCTGGGCGACATCCTGGTCAGCGAGGAGGCCCGCCGGGCCACCCACCCGCTGGAGGTGGCGGTCGGGCGTGACATCAACGGCCGCTCGGTGATGATGAACCTCGCGGCCATGCCCCACGTGCTCATCGCCGGCGCCACCGGGGCGGGCAAGTCGAGCTGCCTCAACTCGCTGCTGACCTCGATCCTGGTGCGGTCCACGCCCGACCAGGTCCGGCTCATCCTGGTCGACCCCAAGCGGGTCGAGATGGGCCAGTACGAGCGCCTGCCCCACCTGCTCACCCAGGTGGTGACCAACCCCAAGAAGGCGGCCAACGCCCTGGCCTGGGCGGTCAAGGAGATGGAGCGGCGCTACGACCTGCTGGCCGAGGTCGGCTTCCGCGACGTCACCGGGTACAACGCCGCGGTCGACAAGGGCGACCTCGACCACGACGGCATGGGCACGATCACCGGGGGCTACGTCGACGACGACGGCGACGGGGTCGGCGACGCCCAGGCGTCGGGCCGCCAGTACCCCCGGCTGCCGTTCATCCTGGTGGTCATCGACGAGCTGGCCGACCTCATGATGGTGGCCGCCCGCGACGTCGAGGAGTCGATCGCCCGCCTGGCCCAGATGGCCCGGGCCGTGGGCATCCACCTGGTGATCGCCACCCAGCGGCCGTCGGTCAACATCATCACCGGCCTCATCAAGGCCAACGTCCCGGCCCGCATCGCCTTCGCCGTCTCGTCGGTCACCGACAGCCGGGTCATCCTCGACCAGGGCGGGGCCGAGCGGCTGGTGGGCAAGGGCGACATGCTGGTGCTCGACGGCGGGTCCTCGGTGTCCCGCCGGATCCAGGGCGCCTGGGTCACCGAGGACGAGGTCCGCAAGGTGGCGGCGGTGTGGAAGCGCCAGGCCCCCGAGGTCCGCTTCGACGAGTCGGTCCAGGGCGGCGACGACGACGGCCCGGCCGGCCTCGGCGGCGGCAGCGGGGGCGGCGACGATGACGACGACCTGCTGTGGCAGGCGATGGACCTGGTGGTCCGCAGCCAGCTGGGTTCGACGTCGATGCTCCAGCGCAAGTTGCGGGTCGGCTTCGCCCGGGCAGGCCGGCTGATGGACCTGCTCGAGCAGCGGGGCGTGGTGGGCCCGTCCGAGGGCTCCAAGGCCCGGGCCGTGCTCATGACCGTCGACGAGCTCGAGCAGCTGATCGAGGGCGGCGACTGACGCTCGCGTCGGTCGATCCCCTGGTCAACCGCGATCGCAGCACGGGGGGTGCTGCGCGTTACGGTCGCAGGCATGGAAGCAACGGCGGCCCCCCCGCCTCCTCATGACGCCCCCGCCGACGTCTGGCCCGCCGCCCGGGCCGTCGACGCCACCAAGACCTACGGCACCGGCCACACCACGGTGGTCGCGCTCGACAAGGTCACCGTCGACCTGCCCGCCGGCCGCTTCACGGCCATCATGGGCCCCTCGGGCTCGGGCAAGTCGACGCTCATGCACTGCATGGCCGGGCTCGACTCGCTGACGTCCGGCCAGGTGTTCATCGGCGACCACGACCTGGGCACCCTGTCCGAGGACCAGCTCACCCTGCTGCGGCGCGACCGGGTCGGCTTCGTGTTCCAGGCGTACAACCTGGTGCCGACGCTGACGGCGGAGGAGAACATCACCCTGCCGCTCACGCTGGCCGGCCGCACGGCCGACAGGGAGTGGTTCGACACCGTCGTGGCGACCACCGGCCTGGCCGACCGCCTCAGCCACCGGCCGAGCGAGCTGTCGGGCGGCCAGCAGCAGCGGGTGGCCGTGGCCCGGGCCCTGGCGAGCCGGCCGCAGATCATCTTCGCCGACGAGCCCACCGGCAACCTCGACTCCCGGGCCGGGGCCGAGATCCTCGACTTCATGAGCCGGGCCGTGAGCGACATGGGCCAGACGATCGTCATGGTCACCCATGACCCGGTGGCGGCGGGCTACGCCGACGCCGCCCTGTTCCTGGCAGACGGACGCATCGTCGACGAGATGCAGGAGCCCACGGCCGAGCGGGTGCTCGACCGGCTCAAGCGGTTCGGGGACTAGAGGTGCTCAAGGTCGCCCTCCGGGGCCTGATGGCCCACAAGTCGCGCATGCTCACCACGTTCCTGGCCGTGGCGCTGGGCGTGGCGTTCATCGGCGGCGTCCTGGTGCTGACCGACACGATGAACCGGGCGTTCGACGACCTGTTCTCCAACGTCTACCGCAACACCGACGCCGTGGTCCGCTCCGACCAGAAGGTCGAGAGCGACTTCGGCCCCGAGATCCGGGGCCTGATCCCCCAGGACCTGCTGGCCGACGTCGAGTCGGCCCGGGGGGTGGCCGGCGCCGACGGCAACGTCGACGGCTATGCCCGGGTCATCGACCGCAACGGCGACCCGGTGGGCGATCCGGCGATGGGCGCGCCCACCCTCGGCGGCAACTGGACCGACATCGACGCCCTCAACCCCTTCGACCTCAGCGCCGGCAAGGCGCCCCGCACGGCCGACCAGATCGTCATCGACCGGGGCACGGCCAAGAAGACCGACTTCGGGGTGGGTGACAAGGTCCAGGTCCAGACCCGCGACGGCGTCGGCACCTACGAGGTCAGCGGCATCGCCCGCTTCGGCTCGGCCGACAGCCCGGGCGGCGCCAGCTACGTTCTGTGGACAACGGAAGAGGCCCAGACGCTGCTGGGCGAGCCGGGCAAGTTCAGCGCCATCGCGGTGTCCGGCGAGAGCGGGGTCAGCCAGAAGGAGCTGGCGGCCTCGATCCGTGACGCGCTGCCCGCCGACTCGGGCACCCAGGTGGTGACGGGGGCCGAGATCACCAAGGAGACCCAGGACTCGATCAAGAGCTCCCTGTCGTTCCTCACCATCTTCTTCGGGATCTTCGCCGTCATCGCCGTGGTCGTCGGGTCGTTCGTGATCTACAACTCCTTCTCGATCATCGTGGCCCAGCGCACCCGCGAGATGGCGCTGCTGCGGGCCGTGGGCGCCCGCCGGCGCCAGGTCCGCCGGGCGGTGCTGGTCGAGGCCGTGGTCGTGGGCCTGGTGGGCTCGGCGGTCGGCTTCGTGGTCGGCCTGGGCATCGCCTTCCTGCTGGGCAAGCTGCTGCAGCTGCCCGAGGGCGCCCTGGCCATCCTGCCCACGTCGATCGCGGTGGCCGTGGCCACGGGCCTGATCGTGACCGTGTTCTCGGCGCTGGTCCCGGCGTGGCGGGCCTCCCGGGTACCGCCGCTGGCCGCCATGCGCGAGGTGGCGGTCGACGTGACCGGCCGGTCGCGGGTGCGCCTGATCGTCGGGACCGTGCTGCTGGCGCTGGGCGTGGCCGGGGTGATCGCCGGGGCGTTCGGGTCCCAGCCGGCCCGGGTCGGACTCGGCGTGGCGCTCACCTTCCTCGGCATCCTGTTCGTGGCGCCCAAGCTGGCCCGGCCCGTGGCCGGCGCGCTCGGCGCGCCGATCGCCCGCATCCGGGGCGTGGCCGGGCAGCTGGCCCGCGACAACGCCAGCCGCAACCCGCGCCGCACGTCCGCCACCGCCGCCGCCCTCACCATCGGCGTCGGGCTGGTGACGTTCATCCTGGTCATCAACACGTCGATCCGGGCGTCGTTCGACAAGACGCTCGACGACAACTTCGCGGGCGACTTCGTGGTCGACTCGGGCACGTTCGGCGTGGTCGGGCTGCCCACGGCGGTGGCCGACCAGATCCGCGAGATCCCCGAGGTCGGCCTGGTGGTGCCGATCCGGTTCGCGCCGGCCTTCGTCGACAACGACGGCACAACCGTCACCTCCTCCGACGACGGGGTGTTCCGGCTGCTCGACATCGACATCGTCCGGGGCACCGGCGACCTCGGTCCCGGCCAGGTGGTCGTCAGCGAGGGCACGGCCAAGCGCCTCCACCTCACCCCGGGCGACCAGGTCAACCTCAAGTTCCTCGACGACGCCCGGGCCCCGGCCCCCGGCGAGTCGCCGCCGCCCGCCACGGTGGCCGGCGTCTACAAGGCGGGGCCGACCGGCGACATCGGCGACTTCGTGGTGGGCCTCGACGACTTCGACGCCGCCGTGCCGAACGCCACCGACGCGCAGGTGTTCGTGCAGCTGCGGCCGGGCGTGACCGTGGCCGAGGCCGAACCGAAGCTCGACAAGGTGGTGGCGCCCTTCGCCACGGCCAACGTGCAGAGCGTCGACGAGTACAAGAAGACCATCGGCAACCAGCTCAACGTGTTCCTGGTGCTGATCGTGGGCCTGCTGGGCCTGGCCATCGTCATCGCGATGCTGGGCATCGGCAACACCATCGCCCTGTCGGTGCTCGAGCGCACCCGGGAGCTGGGGCTGCTACGGGCGGTGGGCATGCGCCGCCGCCAGCTGCGGGCCGCGGTCCGCTGGGAGTCGGCGATCATCTCGCTGTTCGGCACCGTCCTCGGCCTGGCCGTCGGCCTGCTCGGCGGGTGGGGCATCGTGCGGGCCCTGCGCGACGACGGGTTCCAGGTCTTCCAGGTCCCGTACGTGACGCTCGTCCTCGTCTCGCTGCTGGGCATCGTGGTCGGGCTGGTGGCGGCGCTGCTGCCGGCCTGGCGGGCCGGGCGCATGAACGTGCTGGACGCCATCAACACCGAGTGAGCACCGCGCGCAAGATCGGACAGTACAGCGGTCGCTCACCAACATAGGATTGGCTCCGTGCACGCAGGGGCGGACGCCGATCTGGTGGCGCTGGCCCGCGATGGGGACGTCGCGGCGTGGCGCGAGCTGGTGGCGCGCCACGTCGGGCTCGTGCACGCCATCTGCCGGGGCCAACCCCTCGACGCGGCGGTGGCCGCCGACGTCCACCAGCTGGTGTGGCTACGGCTGGCCGAGAACCTCGACCGCATCCGCAGCCCCGAGGCCATCGGCGGATGGATCGCCGCCACCGCCCGCAACGAGTGCGCCCGGGTGGAACGGAGGGGCCCCCGCAACGGGGGCTGCCCGGACGGGAGCGACGGCGACGGCGCCCCGGCGGCGGCCGAGATCGACCTGGGCCTGCTGGTCTACGAGCGCGACCGGGTGCTGATGGCCGCTTTCGCCCGGCTCGACGACCACAGCCGCCGGCTGCTGCGCCTGCTGATGGCCGACCCCGGGCCGGCCGCCACCGAGGTGGGCGCCGCCCTCGACCTGCCGGTGGCCAGCATCGGGCCCGCGCGCGCCCGAGCGCTCGACCAGCTGCGCCGACTGGTCACCGAGGCGTCGCCGGCGTTCCCCGCCCTCCCGCCGGCGCTGCCGACCGACGACGACGCCCTCGACGGCGAGCTGCGCCGGCTGGTCGCCCTGGCCGACCCGGTGCCGGCCACCTGGTGCGACATGGCCGAGGCCGGCATGGGCTGGCTGGCCATCGAGGCCGAGCCGGCGCTGCTGGCCTACGACTCGGCGGCGCGCCGCGACGCGCCGGGCGGGCCGCCGGTCGGCTCCGCCCTGCGCGAGATGCGGTTCACGGCCGGAGGCGACCGGGCGATCGAGGTCGAGCTCGACGTCGGTCGCGACCGGCTGCGGGTGCTCGGCCGGGTCCAGCCTGCCCGGGCCGGCGAGGTGGTGGCGGGGTGGCCGGAGGGCTGCCACATCGCCCTGCCCGACGACCGGGGCGAGTTCCACGTCGACGATCTGCCCCGGCGGCCGCTGTGCATCCACGTGGCCGGCGACGATCCGGTCAAGACCGGCTGGATCGTCCCGTAGGGCCGGCCCGGATGGCCAGGACCAGGGGTCCGGCCAGTACCCTGCTCGGGATGCCCCGTTCCTTCTGGGTCGAGACGCTGGGCTGTCCGAAGAACCAGGTCGACTCCGACAAGCTGACGGGGACGATGCTGGTCGACGGGCTGGTCCCGGCGGGCGCGCCCGAGGACGCCGACCTGGTGGTCGTCAACACCTGCGCCTTCATCGAGGACGCCCGGCGCGAGTCGATCGACACCATCCTCGGCCTGGCCGACCGCAAGCCGGCGGGCGCCGAGCTGGTGGTCACGGGGTGCATGGCCGAGCGCTACGGCGACGAGCTGGCCGCCGCGCTGCCCGAGGCCGACGCGGTGGTGGGCTTCGGGGTGCCGGTCACGCTCGGCCCCACCCGGTCGGGCGGGGCGGTCGCCCCCGCGCTCGACCTGCTCAACCTGCCCCGGCCGCCGGCCGCCGCCCCCTGGGCCTACGTGAAGGTGGCCGAGGGCTGCGACCGGGCCTGCGGGTTCTGCGCGATCCCGTCGTTCCGGGGGCGGCAGCGCAGCCGCGACCCCGAGGCGGTGGTGGCCGAGGTCGAGGCACTGGCCGCATCGGGTGTGCGCGAGGTCGTCCTCGTGGCCCAGGACCTGGCCGCCTACGGCCGCGACCAGGGCCGGGGCGCCCGCCGCATCGTGCCGCTCGTCGAGGCGCTGGCCGCCCGGGTCGACCGGGTGCGGTTGCTCTACCTCTACCCGTCCGACCTGACCGACGCCCTGGTGGGCGCCATCTGCGCCACCGGGGTGCCGTATTTCGACCTGTCGCTCCAGCACTCGTCGGGCCCGCTGCTGCGGCGCATGCGGCGCTGGGGCGACGGCGACCGGTTCCTGCGCCGGGTCGTGGCCATCCGGGCCCGGCGGCCCGACGCCGCCTTCCGGTCGAGCTTTATCGTCGGCTACCCGGGCGAGACCGAGGCCGACCACGACGATCTGCTGGCCTTCGTGGCCGCCGCCGACCTCGACTGGGCCGGGTTCTTCGCCTACAGCCCCGAGGACGGCACCTACGCCGCCGGCCTCGACGGCACGGTCGCCGCCGACCTGGTGGCCGAGCGCCTGGCCGAGCTGCGCGAGCTGCAGGACGGCATCACCGCCCGCCGGCGCGACGCGCTGATCGGGCAGGTGCTCGAGGTGCTCGTCGATGCCCCCGGAGTGGCCCGGGGGCACCGGGAGGCGCCCGAGATCGACGGCATCGTGGCCGTGCCGCCCCACCTGCCGGTGGGCGAGGTGGTCAAGGTGCACGTCGACGGGGCCGCCGGCCCCGACCTCGAGGCGACCCCGGTCTAGGGGCGGAGCGTGGCGTCGTCGTTCGGACCATCGGCACTGGCCACCCCGGCCAACGCGGTCACCATCGCCCGGCTCGTGCTGGCCCCCTTCCTGTGGCTGCTCATCGTGGCCGGCGGCGCGTCGTACGTGACGTTCGGCCTGTGGATCGTGCTGGCCTCGACCGACGGCCTCGACGGCTGGATCGCCCGGCGCATGGGCACCACCCGGTCCGGGGCCTTCCTCGACCCGCTGGCCGACAAGGCGCTGGTGCTGGGGGCCATGTGGGCGCTGGCGGCCGAGGGCGGGTTCTGGGCGGTGCCGGTGGCGCTCATCACGCTCCGGGAGCTGACGATCTCGGTGTTCCGGTCCTACTGGGGGCGCCAGGGGCTGGCGGTGCCCGCCACGTTCTGGGCCAAGGTCAAGACGGTCGTGCAGTCGGTGGCGGTGGGTCTGGCCCTGCTGCCCCCGGTGGCCGACCGCCATGCGTGGCTGGCGTCGACCGCGTTGTGGCTGGCCGTGGCGCTGACGCTCGCGACCGGGCTGCAGTACCTGGTGGAGGGCAGCCGGGCCACCGTGGCCGGCGGGGCCCGCGTCTGACGCCGGTGCGGCCGGCACGACAGGGGAGTGGAGCGAGCGATGCGTTGTGAGATCGTGGCGGTCGGCACCGAGCTGCTGCTGGGCCAGATCGTCGACACCAACTCGGCGTGGATGGGCGAGCAGCTGGCGCTGGCCGGCATCGACCGCCTCCACGGCCAGGTGGTGGGGGACAACCTCGACCGGATCGTGGGGGCCGTCGAGCTGGCGCTGTCCCGCTCCGAGGCGGTGATCGTGTGCGGCGGCCTGGGCCCCACCCAGGACGACATCAGCCGCGAGGCCATCGCCGCGGTGATGGGCGTGCCGCTGGTGACCGACGACGACGCCGCCGACCGCATCCTCCACATGTTCGGCGCCCGGGGCCGGCGCATGCCCGCCAACAACCTGCGCCAGGCGCTGGTGCCCGAGGGCGCCACC
>DASXRH010000060.1:0-4727 GCA_036506715.1 Acidimicrobiales bacterium | reverse complement strand
CTGGGCGTGACCGTGTCGGGGCTGGTCGAGGGGGGTGCCCGCCAGCTCAGCTTCGACGAGGCGGCGGCCGAGGGCTGGCACGTGGCCAGCGGCGCCGTGGACGCCATCCGCGAGCGGTTCGGCGACGGCGCCATCGGCCCGGCGGCGGCCGTGGGGCGCCAGGGACTGCGGGTGAAGCGGCGCGGCGACGGTCAGTGGGGCCCCGACGACGGTCCGGTGGCGCGCCGGTGACGCAGAGATTGCAGATTTCTCGGGCATTCACGCGTTGTCGTTCGTGAAAGCCTGTGGAACACTTGATCGTGCCGGTTCGGTCAGCCGGGCGACAAGGGGTTCAGGTGCCGCTTTCCGAGGACGAGGAACGCATCCTCCAGGAGATCGCACAGCGGTTCTACGAGGACGACCCCTCGTTCGCGCGAGAGGTCAGCGAGACCACGCTGTACCGTCACACCGTCCGCCGCATGAAGTGGTCGGTGGTGGGCCTGGTGGCCGGGGCCGTGTTCCTGGTGGCCAGCCTGTCGACGTCGTTCTGGCTCTCGTTCGCCGGCTTCCTGCTCATGTTGGTGTGTGCGCTCGTGTTCGAGCGCAACCTGCGCAAGCTCGGCCGGGCGGGGCTCGACCAGCTCACCCGGGCGGTGCGGGCCAACGGCCTCCGCGACGCCCTCGGCGGCGCCGGCCGCCGCATGCGCGACCGCTTCAAGCGCGACGACCAGCAAGAGACCGACGAGGAATAGCGGGCCCGGCCCGCCCCGTTGGCGTGCCCGGTTCCGTCGCGCCCGCGGTCAGCGCAGCGCGCCCGTGGTGACCAACCGGGTCGTGCGCGGCCGCCACAGCCGGCGGGCGTCGAACCAGACCAGCACCCGCCGCCACCACGGCTCGCCGCGGTTGGCCACCTCGGTCACGGCCGCCGACGCCTCGGCGGCGGAGTCGACGTCGTCGTCGGTGGCGGCCACCTCGGCGTAGGTGATGAGCTCCATGGCCAGGGCCAGCTGGCGCGCACCCCCGGCCGACTCGGGGAGCGCCGCCGCCATCCGCTCGGCGCTCTCGGTGAAGGTCAGCGAGGCCGGCAGCACCACTCCCGCCTCCCGGGCCCGGTCGGTGGCCGTCAGCCACGACAGGCGCACCCGGGCCGAGGGGGTGGCCGCCCGCCGGCGGCGCAGGGCCCGCTGGCCGGCCAGCAGGCACGGCACGAGCACCAGGTAGGCGCCGAGGGCGATGGCGACCGGTAGGACGGCCCGGCCGAGGGCGTCGCCGATGCCCGAGTTGTTGTCGTCGGACGACGACGACGAGGCGGTGCCGCCGATGCCGTCGAGGCCGAGGCCCTCGCCGGGGGCCCGGCTGTCGGCGCTGCCGGCGTTGCCGCCGGGGCCGTTGGCGGCGGTCTCGGGCCGGTCGAGGGTGGCGGCGGCGCCGCCGGTGTCGTCCTGCACGCCGGGGAACCCGGTCCACGCCTCGCCGCCGGGCAGACCGCGGCCGGGCGTCGGCTCCATCGGCACCCAGCCGTACTCGCCGATGTAGACCTCGGGCCAGGCGTGGGCATGGTTGCCCCGCACCCGGTAGAGGTCGGGCTCGAACCGGTCGCGCACCCCCCACGTGAACCCGACGGCCACCCGGGCCGGCAGGCCGATGGCCCGGGCCATGACCGCGTAGGAGCCGGCGAACTGCTCGCAGTAACCCTCGCGGCTCTCGAACAGGAAGTGCTGGAGGGCGTCCTCGCTGTGCCCCGGCCCGACGTTGATGTTGTAGGTGAAGTCGGGCCCGCGCAGGTAGTCCTGGAGGGCGACCGCCTTGTCGTAGGGGGTGGCGGCGTCGGCGGTGACGTCGTCGGCCAGCTGGGTCACCCGGTCGGGGAAGTCGCCGGGCAGGTCGGTGTAGACGTCCTCGATCGGCTTGGGGACGTCGGTCGACGCCGCCCGCAGGTCGGCGGCGCTCCACAGCGGCAGCGCCGAGGTGACCTTGTAGCTGTAGCCGTCGGAGTCGGACACGTCGCGGTCGACCATCAGCGTGCTCGACTGCTCGTCGTAGTCGGCCGGGTCGGCGCCGGTGTCGACGGCCACCGGCTCGTAGGCAGCGGGCAGCCACACAGACGCGAGGCGGAGGATCTGGAACGTCTGCTCGACCGTGTCGGTCCGGGCGGCGCTGTCGATGGCCTGGGGCAGCTTCCCGTCGGCATCGGACGTGCTGTAGGACTGGCGCCAGATCTGGCCGTCGAACTGGTCGAGCGAGGTGAGCCGCCAGTACGAGGGCTGCTCGCTCTCGACCGAGAACAGCTCGACGTCGGGCTGGTCGAGGATCTTGGTCTGCAGCTGGACCAGCGGGCTGGTCACCACCCGGGTCGGCTTGTCGCGGTTGATGTCGCGCCAGGCCACCACGGGCTCGGCCTCGGCGCCGGGCAGCTTGGGCCCGGCGATCAGCCCGGCCACCACGGCGGCGGCGATGAGCGCGGCCCCGGTGCCCAGCAGCGACCAGCGGCCCTGGCTGTGGTGCTCGCCGGCCCACCGCGAGGTGCGCTCCTGGTTGGACGTGCGGTGGAGCAGGACGAACAGCAGGGCAGCCCCGGCGAACACGGCGGCGCCGGCGAACGGGCTGCCGCTGCCCCCGAGTGCGGCCGCGAACACGAACAGCGTGGTCGCCGGGAGCAGGGCCTCGAAGGTGGCCGACACCCGGAACGCGGCCCAGTCGGCCACGAACACGAGCACCCAGATGGCGGCACCGCTGGCCGCCAGGAAGCCGTTCTCGACCGGGGCGGGGGCCCGCACCTTGCCGAACAGCCGCCAGGCGGCCTCGAGGTCGTCGCCCGCCTGGCGCAGCGTCTGGCCGGTGGGCAGGCCCCAGTGGACGGTGTCGGGGAACCGGGTCCAGGTCAGCACCAGCACCGCGGCCCCGGCGGTGATCAGCGCCGCCGGCAGCACCTTGACCCCCAGCCGCCGGAGCACCGTCACCACCACGTGGGCGATGAGCGCCTGGGCGATCAGCGGCCCGCGGTAGGAGCCGTCGACGAACAGCCGGTGCATGCCGACGATGGCGGCGAAGGTGACGATGGCCAGCGCGATCTCGTCGACGAGGACGAGCTGGTCGCGGGAGCGGCGGCGGCTCACCGGGGCACGCCCACGGGGATGCCGGGTCGCGTCGCCGCCGCCGCCATGGCCCGGTCCCAGGCCACGGCGAACGGCGTGTCGCGGCTCACCCGGATGACCGACGCGCCGGCGGCGGCCAGCGGGGCGTCACCGTTCGGGCGCTCGCGGCCCGCCAGCCCCCGGTCGACCCGCACGACGCTGATCAACCCGAACCGCTGGCGGAGCCGGGCCGTGGCCTGGAGCTCGTCACCGGTGGTCTGGGCCACCAGCACGATCAGCGCCCCCTGGCCGTCGCGCTGCAGCAGGTCGAGCAGGGCCCGCAGGCTGGCGCTGCCGCTGGGCTCGATCACGGCCAGGTGCTCGAGCAGGGCCTGGGTGTGGACGCCGCCGGCGCCGTAGCCCGAGTCGGCCCCGTCGGTGGTGCACAGGCGGACCAGGTCGCGGCGGGCGCCGTTGGCGGTGACGATGCTGGCGGCGGCGGACACGGCGGCCTCGAACGACTCGGCGTCGTGGGTGCCCCGGCGCACGTCGAGCAGCACGGTGGTGCGGCCCTGCCACGGCTGCTCCTGCTGGCGGACCAGCAGCTCGTCGTGGCGGGCGGTGGAGGGCCAGTGGATGCGGCGCAGGTCGTCGCCCACCACGTAGGGCCGCAGGGCGTAGAAGTCGTCGCCCACCCGGCCGAGGGCGTGCGGGTGCAGCGTGCCGGCCAGCGGGTCGGTGCCGGTGGTGAAGGGCACGGGCCGGATGTCGTCGACCTCGGGGTACACGGTGACCTCGACCTCGGGGGCCCCGATGGCGCTGGCCTGGGCGAGGCCCAGCGGGTCGCCCACCACCACCCGCAGCGGGCCCACCTTGACCAGACCCCGGCGGTCGGTGGGCAGCCGGTAGGTGGCGGTCGACGCCGCCCCCTCGTCGAGCGGGGGGACCAGCAGCTCGGCGCCCGCGGTGCCCGACACCGGGTCGCGCAGCCGCAGCACCGGGGTGGCGTTGCGGCGCACGTTGCGGATGCGGACCTCGACCCGGCTGAGCTGGCCGGCATGCACATGGGAGGGGTGGACCGACCGGTCGACCTGGAGGTCGAGCCGGGTCAGCCGCACGTACAGGGTGGCGATGGCCACGATGCCCAGCGCCACGGCGCCGAACACGTACAGCTCGGCGATGCCGAGCAGGCGGGCCACCACGAGCAGGGCGACGCCGCCCCACAGGCACAGCCATCCCTGCCGGGTGAGCACGGTGTCAGTGCCCGCCGGGGATCGGCACGGCCCGCAGGACCTCGGCCAGCGCGTCCTCGGGCCCCACCCCCTGCAGCTGGGCCTCGGGCGTGACCATCAGGCGGTGGGCGAGCACGGGCACGGCCAGGGCCTTCACGTCGTCGGGGATGACGTAGCCCCGACCCGCGGCCGCGGCCCGGGCCTTGGCCACCCGCTGGAGGGCCAGGGTGGCCCGGGGCGACACGCCGAGCGCCAGGTGGGCGCTGCGCCGCGTGGCCTGTGCCACGTCGACCAGGTAGGCCTTGAGGCTGGGGGCCACGTGGACCTGCCGGGTGGCCTTGGCCAGCCGGGCCACGTCCTCGTGGGACACGACCGGGCCGAGGTCCTTGAAGGGGTCGTGGTCGCCGTGGGCGTCGAGGATCTCGAGCTCGGCGCTGGGGGA
>DASXRH010000059.1:0-2228 GCA_036506715.1 Acidimicrobiales bacterium | reverse complement strand
AACGACGCCCCGGCCCTGGCCCGGGCCGACGTCGGTATCGCCATCGGTGCCGGGACCGACGTCGCCATCGAGTCCGCAGGCGTGGTCCTGGTCGGCAACGACCCCAGGGGCGTGGTGGGCGTGATCCGCCTGTCCCGGGCCGCCTACCGCAAGATGGTCGAGAACCTGGGCTGGGCGGCCGGATACAACGTGGTGGCCATCCCGCTGGCGGCCGGGGCGCTGGCGTGGGCGGGCATCGCCCTGTCGCCCGCCGTGGGGGCCATCCTCATGAGCGGGTCGACCATCGTCGTGGCCGCCAACGCCCAGCTGCTGCGCCGGCTCGACCTGCGCCCCGAGGTCTCCGCCGCCTGATCAGCCGTCGTCGTCGGGGCCCTCCATCGTGATGGTGCCGTCGTCGGCCACGCGCAGGCCGGGGTTCCAGGCGACCTCCCACCGGGCCCCGCCGGGGTCGGCGAAGTAGCCCTGGACCCCGCCGAAGAACGCCCGCTGGGCCGGCTTGAGCACCGTGCCGCCCGCGGCGGCCGCCCGGTCCAGGACCGCGGCCACCTCCTCGGGCGAGCCGACGTTCTGGGCCAGCGCGACCGCCCCCGCCGCGGGGGACCCGACGGGCTCGTCGGGCCCGATGTCGGCCGCCAGCGCGTCGGCACGCCACAGGGCGAGGGCCACGCCCGGCGCCACCTGGACGAAGGCCACGTCGCCGGGCACGTGGAGGATCGCCGGCCAGCCGAGGCCCTCCAGGTAGAAGCGGTGGGCGGCGTCGACGTCGGCGTAGCCCAGCGTGATCAGGGTCACTCGGGGATCCATGCCCTCAGCCTGCCCGCCCCGCCGGTGCCGGCCACGCTGATATCAGCTCATCAGGCGCCCTTGCCTCAGATGATAGGCATGCCTAGCATACGCTCGGCCTGGTGGACACCCTGGAGGGAACTCGTGGTTCGCAACCGATTCATCGTCGCGGCAGCGGTGGCGCTGACGCTCGGCACACTCGGCGCCGCCTGCGGCAGCGACGACGGCGCCGGGGTCCGCGACGGCTGCGGCGCCTCGGCCTCCGGGGGCAGCGCCTCGGGCGGCGCGTCGGGCTCGGCGTGCGCCGACCCGGGCAGCGGCAGCGGCATCGCCGACGACGTCGAGGGCAGCTCGACCGACAACCCGCTCGTGCGATCGGCCCTGGCCGACTACACGACCTACGTCTCGGCCCAGGTCGACGACACCATCGCCAAGACCACGACGTTCACCGACGCCGTCCGGGCCGGTCACGTCGAGGCGGCCAAGGCCGCCTACGCCCCGTCCCGCCAGGGGTGGGAGAGCATCGAGCCCATCGCGGGCCTGGTCGAGGAGATCGACGGCGCCGTCGACTCCCGGGTCGACGACTTCGCGGGCGCCGACGACCCGGCCTTCACCGGCTGGCACCGCCTCGAGTACATCCTGTGGGAGCAGGGCACCACCGACGGCGCCGCCCCGTTCGCCGACCGGCTCGACGCGGACCTGCAGACGCTGAAGACCGAGCTGGCCGACCTCGACATCCCGCCGGCCGCGCTGGCCGTGGGCAGCTCCGAGCTGATCGAGGAGGTCTCCACCGGCAAGATCAGCGGCGAGGAGGACCGCTACTCGGGCACCGACCTGTGGGACTTCGCTGCCAACGTCGCCGGATCCGAGAAGGCCTTCGACCTGCTGGAGCCGGCCATCGAGCAGGAGGATCCCGACCTGGCCGCCGAGATCGGGTCGCTGTTCACCGAGCTCGACGGCCAGCTGGCCGCCTACGAGGACGGCGCCGGCGGCTACCAGACCTACACGGCCCTCACCGACGCCAACAAGACCGTCATGCAGACCACGCTGGCCGACCTGTCGGAGAAGCTGTCGACGGTGGCGGGCGTCCTCGGGCTGGAGGGTTGATGCCGCGCGGGGTGCGGAGGGTGCGGACCCCGTGAGCGACACCACCGGACTCTCCCGGCGCCGGTTCCTGGCCCGCGGCCTCGCCTCGACGGCGGCGGCCGCCGGCATCGCCGTCCCCCTGGCCGCCTGCAGCGACGACGGCGACCCGTCGACCTCCGCCGCGGGCGGCGGCGGGCCGGCGCCCGGATACCTGCCGTTCCGGGGCGCCCACCAGACCGGCATCACCCACCCGGCCAACGAGCAGGGCCTGATGGCCGCGTTCACTGTCACGGCCGACGACCGCGGCGAGCTGCGCGCCACCTTCGCCGCCCTCACCGCCGAGGCCGACCGCCTCATGT
>DASXRH010000058.1:0-2336 GCA_036506715.1 Acidimicrobiales bacterium | reverse complement strand
CAGTGCGAACTCGGCCTCCACGTGGCCGGCGCCCACCCCCACGATGGCCCGGCCGCCCGACAGCCGGTCGAGGGTGGCGAAGGCCTTGGCCACTTCCAGGGGGTGGTGGTAGGGCAGGGCCAGCACGTGGCTGAGCAGCCGCACCCGGGTCGTGACGCCGGCCAGGAACCCGAGCGTGGCCACCGGGTGGTACCAGATGGCGCCCATCGTCTCGTCGAGCGGTTTGGGGATGGCGACGTGCTCGCACACGCCGACGTACAGCGCCCCCGCCCGGTCCGCCGCCTGGGCCACCGCCACCAGGTCGTCGACGCCGGCGTCGGCCTCCCAGGCCTCGACGAAGATGCGGCTCTGGGCCTGGATCGGCAGCTGGAGGCCCCAGGCCACCGCCCCGCTCGGGATGACCGCGCTCACTTGACCGCCGTCGGGGCGACCGGCCCGCCCACCGACCGGGTGAGCGGCAGGGGCGTGGCCACCAGCAGGAAGTCGTACTGGCCATCGGCCGCGCAGTCGGCGGCCAGGTCGTCCAGCGCCCACAGCTGGCCCTGGGCCAGGCCCATGTCGACCAGGTGGATCATGTGCACGGGCAGGATCACCCCCGGGGCCTCGGGGGGCCACACCTCCAGCGCCAGCGTGTCGGTGGCCACCGCGGCGACGTCGTGGTCGCGCAGCCAGGCGATGGACCGGGTCGACAGCCCAGGGGCGTCGCCCCCGAACCGGACCCGGTCGCCTTCCCGCAAGTGCTGCATCTGCCCGGTCCGCACCAGCAGGGCGTCGCCGGGCTCGACCCGCAGGCCGGCCCGGCTCATGGCGGCGTCCAGGTCGTCGCCGGTGATGGCGTAGCCACCGTCGATGCGGTCGACCCCGTGGACCGCGGCCACGTCGGCCAGCACGCCCCGGGTCACCACGGGCCCGAAGGCGTCGATGCCCAGCCGGGCCGCCCCCTGCTCGTCGACGACCCCGGCGTCGGTGCCGTTGTACATGCGGCCCTCGTACGAGACGTGGGACAGCGCATCCCAGTGGGTGGCGGCCTGCACGCCCATGGTCAGGGCGTCGTCGCTGGTGCAGAAGTCGGTGGGGTCGCCGGTGAAGGCGGTGTTGATCGCCAGCATGCGGCGGGACGGGTTCTCCCGCCCCCGGATCTGGCCGGTCTGCGGGCCGTCCTCGTCGAACGGGATGGCCAGCGAGAACACCCGGCCCTGGCGGGCGGCGGCGACGCCACGCAGCACGGCGGCGGTGTCCACCAGGTTGAGCGTGCCCCGCTGGTCGTCGGGACCCCAGCGGCCGGCGTTCGACACCCGGGCGGCGAGCAGCTTGAGGTGGTCGGGCAGCGCCATCGGCCCACCCTTCTAGACCACGGCTCGGCGACAAAGCGAAACGTGTTCTAGTTCGGGGGTGTCGCGCAAGGTTGCACCCATAGCGGGGGGCTGGGGCCGTCGACTGCGGCGGTGTGCGCCAGCATCCGGCCCATGCGCCTCGTGCAGCCGCGCGACCGCCTCGCCCGCGGCGCCCGGGATCTCGGCGTCGGCGAAGGTCGACGTGCCGCCGGCGAACGTCGTGTCCAGGTAGGTCTCGGATCCGACGGCGAGGTGGACGAGGCGCTACCCGATGGTGGTGACCCGGGGCGGTGCGTGGCCCCACATCTCGATGATCCAGGCGCCGCGCCCGTAGTGGGTCGGCGCGTCGGACTCACCTCGCCGCCGGATCCCCCAGCAGGGCGTGACCGGCTCCCAGACGTACTCCTCGTCGGTCAGGTCGTGGCAGGCGAAGCGGGCCGCCGCGATCGCGTGCCCGAGCGCCGCGACCAGCAGGTCGGTGCTGCGGCGGATGTCGGGCCGATCGAGCACCGGCCGCACCGTAGCCACCCGGTGGGCGGCCGGCCCCGCCGTCACCCGCGCGGGTCCATCGCCTCCAGCGCGGCCCGCATCTGCTGGTGCACGGCGTTGACGGCCTGCAGTGGCCGGATCATCACCCGGAACTCGACGATGCGGCCATCGTCGTCGCAGCGGATGATGTCGACGCCGTTCACGTACTTGCCCTCGACCGTCGTCTCGAACTCGAGGACCGCCGTGTCGCCGGCGACGACCTCCTTCGTGTAGCGGAAGCGACCGGTGCCGCCGCCGCCGTCGCCGCCGCCATCGCCGCCGCCGCCGGGCAGCGTCTGGCCGGCGGCCTCCAGGTAGAGCTTGGTGACCGCCTTGCCCCGCTGGGGCGTGTACACGACCGGCGAGTAGAACACGACGTCGTCGGCGAGCAGCTCGTCCAGGCCACCGTCGAGGTCGCCCCGAAGGTGCCGATGCCAGCGCTCGATCACAGACTCGATCATCCCGCGTTCTTAC
>DASXRH010000057.1:0-1734 GCA_036506715.1 Acidimicrobiales bacterium | reverse complement strand
CAGCACCCCGAGCGCCTTCGGCGCGATGTTCGTGCGCCACATGGGCACGACCCCGGCGCGGTACTTCCACCAGCCGTGAGGTCGCGCCCCCCCGCCGCTGCTAGCCGGGATCCGCCAACGCCACCCGCAAGGCATCGAGATCGGACACCACGTCATCCAGATCGGAGCCGACGGCGTCGACCCCGGCGAGGTCGTCGGCCCCGGCGACGACCTCGGCGGCCGCGGCGACGGCGCCCCCGAACCGGGCGTCGAGCTCGGCCAACCCGGCGTCGGTGTCGTCGAGCGTGCGCAGCAGCCGCTGCACCGACGCGAACCGCGCCGCCAGCGCCGAGCCCGGAGCGGGGTCGGCACCCGATGCCCGCCGGGCGGCCTCGTACTCGGCCGTCACCCGGTCGGGGTCGAGCGCGTCGAGCGCGCGCTCGACGTCACTGGCCCGCCGGGCGGTCTCCCACACCGACAGCACGCCGGCGTCGATCCGCGCCCCCAGCTCGGCCAGCCGCTCGTGCACCGACCCGGCCGCCACACCGGCGAGCACGTCCCGGTAGCGGGCCCGGGCGGCGAGGGCGGCCTGTACGGCAGGCGCGAACCGCTCCGAGACGGCGCCGGCATCGATCCCGGACAGCGGATCCTCGGGCTGCGACCGGCGGCGGAACATGTGCCGCACGCTAGCGCCACCCCGATTTCGGCACGCCGAATGCGCCCGGTCTATCGTCTAATGCGGATGCATGAGCCCGGGACCACCAGCGACCGCCTCATCAGCGCGGCCGAGCAGCTGTTCGCGATCCACGGCATCGACGGCGTCAGCCTCCGCGAGATCAACCGGGTGGCGGGCGCCCGCAACGGCTCGGCCCTGCAGTACCACTTCAAGGACCGCAACGGCCTGGTCAGGGCGGTGATGGCCAAGCACCACCGCGAGATCGAGGCCCGCCGCCACGCCATGCTCGACGCCTACGAGGCCGAGGGCCGCGACGACCTCCGGGCCCTGGCCGGCGCCCTGGTCCGACCGCTGGCCGCCAAGCTCGAGGACCCCGACGGCGGCCCCCAGTTCCTCCAGGTCCACGCCGACGTCCTGAACCGCCCCCGCCCCCACATCGACCCCGCGGCGCTGGAGGACCCCGCGTCCAGCATGTTCCGGTGGCGCACGCTGGTGGGCGCCCTGCTCGAGGACGACGCCACCCGGCTCCACCGTCGGTTCGTGGCCATCCGCTTCACCGCCGTCGAGCTGGCCCGCCGGGCCCGCACCGCCCCCCACACCGACGACCGGCTGTTCGTCAGCCACCTGGTCGACCTGGTCCAGGGCGTGCTGGCCGCCCCCCTGTCCGACGAGACGCGCCGGCTGGCGGCCGGCCGCCCCCGTCGCCCACGATCCCGGGCATGAGCGGGAGCGACGCGGGCGTCGGCACGGACCTCGTCGACCTTCCCGCCCTCGGGCGGTGGATGGACGACCAGGGGCTGCCGGGCGGCGACATCACCGACACCGAGGTGCTGGCGGGCGGCACCCAGAACCTGCTGCTGCGGTTCCGCCGGGGAGGCCGCCCGTTCATCCTCCGGCGGGGCCCCCGCCACCTGCGGCGGGCCAGCAACGACGTGATGCGGCGCGAGGCCCGCGTCCTCCAGGCGCTGGCCGGCAGCGACGTCCCCCACCCCGGCTTCGTGGCCGGCCCCGGCGAGCCCGACGAGGGCGTGGCCGGCGACGCGGTCTTCTACCTGATGGAGCCGGTCGACGGGTTCAAC
>DASXRH010000056.1:0-7588 GCA_036506715.1 Acidimicrobiales bacterium | reverse complement strand
GACGCCCCGCCCTCGGCCGCCGCCTCCACGACGCCCCGGTACAGCCCCTCGGGCACCGCGCCCATCGGGTACTGGAGGAACACCGGGCTCGACGACACCACGTCGATCCCCGCCCGCAGGAACCGCTCGAGGTCGGCCATGGCCTCGAACAGGCGGTCGTCGGCCCAGGCGGTGTGGACGATGCAGTCGGGGCGCAGCGCGAGCAGCGCCTCGGCGTCGTCGGTGGCGGCCACGCCGAGGTCGTGGTCGAGGCCGGCCAGCTTGCCGGCGTCGATGCCGACCTTGGCGGGGCTCGACACCCACACGCCGACCAGCTCGAGGTCGGGGTGGGCGGCGATGCCGGCGATGGCGTGGCGCCCGACGTTGCCGGTGCTCCACTGGACGACGCGGTAGGTCATGGCTTCCCCCTCAGGTATTGCTCGAACCCTCGAACCCGGCCAGCACCAGGCGCGCCGCGTCCTCGACGGCGTCGTACACCTGGGCGATGGTCTTGCGGTCGTTGACCCACTCGATCAGCGCCTGGTACCAGACCGGCCCGACCACGTCGAGGACGCGGCGGCGGTCGGTGGGGTCGAGCTCGCCGAGGGCGGCCCCGAGCGTCGTGTACACCCGGTCGCCCATCTCCCGGTAGCACTCGCTGGCGAACGGGTCGGTCGAGGTGGCGGCCAGGATGAGCAGGCGGGCGAACGCCGGCTGGCGCTGGTAGGCCCGCACGGCCCGGCGGAGGATGGCCACCAGCCGGTCGGCCATGGTCCCGCCGTCGGCCCAGGCGGCCGGCGCCCCGTCGCCCCCGGGCCGGGGGTCGAGGGTGGCGGCCCAGGCGGCCAGCGCGGCCGCGGCCACGTGGTCCTTGGACGAGAAGTACCGGTAGATCGTGCCGAGCGCCACCCCCGAGCGCTCGCCGATCTCCTTCATGCCGACGTCGTCGAACCGGCCCTGGGCCACCAGCTCGATCACCGCGTCGAGCACGCGCCGGCGCCGGTCGAGCTGTGCGACCGTCATCGTGTCGGTCGCCTGGGGTGGCACGGGGATGCGGGCCATGGCTGCTACAGGCCGAGCACCCGCTGCGCGTTGTGGCGCAGGAACTTGGGCCACACCTCGTCCTTGAACCCCACGGCGGGCAGCTCGGTCATGATCCGCTCCAGCGACAGGCCCATGGGGAAGTAGCCGGCGTAGATGATCTTGTCCGCGCCCCGGGTGTTGGCGTAGTCGACGATGGCTTTCGGGTAATAGCGGGGGGCGAAGGCGCTGGTCGAGTAGTGCAGCCCCGGCCACTTGAGCATGAGCTTGACCGCCAGGTCGGTCCACGGCTCGCAGCCGTGGCGGGTGACGAAGACCAGGTCGGGGAAGTCGAACATCACCTCGTCGATGAGCTCGACGTGCTGGACCGCGAACTTGAGCCGGGGCCCGGGGATGCCGGCGCACACGAACACGGGGATGCCCAGCTCCACGCACTTGGCGTAGATCGGGTACATCTTCTTGTCGTTGATCGGCACCTGGGGGAAGGTGCCGGCGGGGAACATGCCCACGGCCCGGATGCCCCAGGTCTCGTAGGCGGCGGTGATCGCCCGCACGGCGCCCAGGCCCTGGTTGGGGTCGGCCTGGATCGAGGGGATGAAGCGGTCGGGGTGCTGGCGCATGGCCCGCTCGCCCACCTCGCCGTGCACGCCGATGAGGCCCCGGTCGATGCCCCAGCGGTCCATCTCCCGGAGGGTGACGGCCACGGGATCCTCGCTGTGGTCCATCTCCTTGTCGGGGCTGTGTTTGAACATGTACTCGACCGGGAACTCGAAGTCCTCCTGCGACTCCCGGTCCTTGGTCTGGCGGGTGATGAACGCGTACTGGGCCTTCATGTCGGCCGCGGGGAAGCCGAGCATGGTGTCGATCACCCCGACGTCGAAGGGGGCGGTCACCGGGCCTCCAGCGGGGTGGCCAGGGCGCGGCCGTTGTCCCGCATGATCGTGCGGACCTCGGCGGGATCGAAGCCGGCCAGGTCGTGGACGAACGCGGTGGGGTCGGTCAGGCCCTCGGCGTGGGGCCAGTCGGACCCGAACAGCACGTGGTCCACCCCGATGGCGTCGGCCAGGCCCCGGATGTCGTCCTCGTAGAACGGCGCCACCCACACGTGGCGGGCGAACGTCTCCAGCGGGTCGGCGGGGAAGGCGTCGGGCACCTGCTTGTAGTACTTGGCGAACCGGCGGAACAGCTCGGGCACCCAACCCGATCCGCTCTCGATCGTGGCCACCCGTACCCGCGGGTGGGCGGCGAACACGCCGTGGATGACGAGGGCGGCCAGCGTCTCCATGACCGGGCGGTCGGCGGTGACGATCGTGCGGAAGGGGTCGAAGCGGAAGGCCTCCATCTCGCCGCCCGCGCCCCAGTCGTCGGCGTAGCGCCCGTAGCCCGAGTCGCCCGAGTGGTAGCCGACCGTGATGCCGGCCTCGGCCACCATCGACCAGAACCGGTCGAACTCGGGCGCCCCCGGCGACCGGCCGCCGGCCGCGGTGCGGATGGGCGCCGCCCGCAGGCACACGATGCGGGCGCCGGCGTCGAGCACCCGGGCCAGCTCGGCCTCGGCCTGCGCCGGATCGGCCAGGCTGAGCATGGCCGCCGCGTGGAGGCGGTCGCGGTAGGCGTAGCCCCACTCGTCCTCGAGCCAGCGGTTGAACGCGTGGAACGTGGCGTAGAGGGCGTCGAGGTCGTGGCCGAGCGCCTCCTCGATGCCGACGCCGAGCGTGGGGAACAGGAAGGCGCCGTCGAGGCCCTGGGCGTCCATGCGCCCGACGCGGGCGTCGCGGTCGCGGTACTCGGGCCGGTCGGCGATGCGCTCGAGGTCGCCGAACGCCTCGCGGATGTCGCCCGACGGCTGCTTGCCCCGGAAGTACAGGTCGAGCGAGCCGGGCCGGGCGATGGGGTCGAAGGTGGGGTTGGGGATGAACCGGAAGATCCTCCCGCCCACCAGCATCCGCCGGCGCCCGTCGACCTCGGCCCACTGCACGCCCCGCTTACGGAAACGCGGATCGAGGTAGCGGGTGAAGGCGTCGGTGGCCTCGTAGTAGTGGTTGTCGGCGTCGAACGCCGCGAAGTCGAGCTCGGCCATGCCCTATTTTGAAACGTGATTCTAGGTGGAGTCAACCCGAACTGGCGCGCGGATGCTGCGTTGCCCGCTCGTTTCGCGCGCCAGTTCGTGAGCGGTGGGCGAGGGCGGCCGCGATCTCGCCCGCGATCTCGCCCGGTTCGGCGACGAAGCGGCGCCAGGTGACCCGGTGGACCACCCACCCGGCGGCGCCAGGCGGCTGTCGCGGGCCCGGTCGGACTCGAAGGACGCCTCGGTGTGGCGGCCGCGGCCGTCGAGCTCGACCGCCACCCGGGCGCCGGCGTAGGCCAGGTCGAGCCGGTAGCGGCGGCCGCCGGCGGTCACCGGGTGCTCGGACGCCGGCTCGGGCAGCCCGTGCTCGCCCAGCATCACCAGGAACAGCCGGGCGAACATGGTGTCGGGCACCGACCGGCCCTGGCGGGCCTCGAGGGTGCGGCGGTAGCGGGCGATGCCCCGCCTGCCGCGGCGAGAATGGCGGACCAGGGCCTCCCAGAGCTCCTCCCATGTGGCCAACCGGCGGCGCCGGATCTCGTCGAGGGCGGTCAGCGCCTCCAGGTCGTCGACGACGGCGCACAGGTCGACGAGCGTGCGGGCGGGGCCCGTCACCGGGACGAGAGCACGGGTGCGGCGGTCGATCAGCGACCACGCCCGGGTGTGGTGGACGGCCACGCCCGGCCGGCGCCGCCGGCCCGGGGCGTGGGGCAGCAGGACGTCGATGCGCCCCGGCGGTCCGAACCCGTCGAGGCCCCAGAGGTGGGCGGCGGTGCGTGCGACGCCACGGCGTCGGGCCCGGCGGCGAGCACGGCCGCCAGGGCTCGCTGCTCCCAGGTGCGGGGGGCGCCGGCGACCCGGAACACCCCGGGCCCGGCCGTCAGCCATCGGCCGGCGCGCACCCGGCGGCCGATGGCGTGGTCGGACGTCGACGGGGGAAGCCGGAGCCGCGACGTTACGCCATCGCCGACCCCCTCCGAACCGGCGCGCGCAAGCTGCGCGAAGCGCAGCGAACGCGCGCCAGTTCGGGGAGTGGGGTAAGACGGGGGCATGAGCACCGAACTGGATGGGCGGGTGGTCGTCGGCGTGGACGACTCGGAGCAGGCGGCGGCCGCGCTGCGCTGGGCGCTGGCCGAGGGGGCGCTGCGCCGGTGCACGGTGGAGGTCGTCCACGCGTGGTCGCCCCCGCTGTCCGCGCTGCCGTTCGGGGCCACGCTGGTCATCCCCGTGGACGAGGCGGCCGTCGACGCTGCCGCCCGGGACTCGGTCGACGAGCTGGTCGACGGGGCCCTGGCCGAGATGGACGACCGGCCGCCCGAGGTGCTGCGCACGATCCTGCCCGGTGGCGCGGCGACCACGCTGGTCGAGGTGTCCGAGGACGCCGACCTGCTGGTCGTCGGCTCCCACGGGCGCAGCGGGTTCCGGCGGATCGTGCTCGGCTCGGTGGCCATGGCCTGCGTCAGCCACGCCGCCTGCCCGGTCGTCGTGGTCCGGGTGCCCGACGCCGGGTGAGCGGTCAGACGCGGGCCACCACGGCGTCCGCGAAGCGGCGCAGCGCGTCCAGCTTGTCCTGGAGCGGCTGGGTGTCGGGCTCGCGCACATAGGGGTAGCGGAAGCCGACGATCACGTCGGTGACCCCCATGTCCTCCAGCCGGTGGACGCCGTCGACCGAGAACGCGTCGAGTGAGATGGCGTGGACCTCGAACGGCTCGGAGGCCCGCCCGGCCGCGCGGCGCAGGGCGCCCACCCGCTCGATCAGCACGGGGAGGTCGGCGGGGTCACCGCCCCCGTGGACCCAGCCGTCGCCCAGCGTGGCCGCCCGTCGCAGCGCCCGGTCGGCGTGCCCGCCGACCAGGATGGGCACCGGCGCGCCGGGCACGGGGCAGATCTTCATGCGGGCGACGTCGATGAGGTCGCCATGGTGCTCGAACCACCCGCCCGCGCACAGGCCCCGGACGACCGCGATCGTCTCGTCGAGCCGGTCGCCCCGCCGGGCCCACGGCTGGCCGAGGGCCACGAAGTCCTCGGGCCACGGGCTGATCCCCACCCCCAGCCGCAGCCGGTTGCCGCTGAGCACGGCCACGCTGGCCACCTGCTTGGCGAGCAGCACCGCCGGCCGCACCGGGGCCTTGACCACGAAGGTGGTGAACCGGATGCGGGACGTCACCGCCGCCAGCCAGGGGATGAGGGCGAACGGCTCGATGATCGGCTTGTCCTCGAGGAACCACCGGTCGCCGTCCTCGGTGTAGGGGTAGCGGGCGTCGGACTCCGCCGGGAAGATCAGGCTGTCCGGCACCGAGAACGAGTCGTAGCCCGCCTCTTCGGCCGCCTGGGCGAGGGGGGCCAGGAAGCCGGGGTCGCAGAACGTCTCGGCGTAGGTGAAGCGCACGAGAACACGTTCTAGCCGCCGCGGGACGCAGTCGCCCCGGGCGGCAGTAGCGTCGCCTTCGTGCGCACAGGACGACGGCGGCTGCTCGACGGGGTGCTGGCCCTGGGCGGCTGCGCGGTGCTGGCCGGCGGCGCCGCCGTCGGCGCGGCCCTCTCCGACACCGAGCGGGTCACCCGCTTCTGGACGCGGGCCGAGGTGGCCTCCGACGGCAACGCGGCCGTCGTCGAGCAGATCGACTACTCGTTCGGCGCCTTCGACACCAGCCGCCACGGCATCTTCCGGTTCATCCCCGGGCTGAGCTCGGCCACGCCGATCACGGTCAGCTCGCCCGACGCCCCCGACGGCGTCCAGCTCGAGGACCGGTCCCAGAACGGCCAGCAGGGCGTCAACATCCGCATCGGCGATCCCGCCACCACCGTGTCGGGGCACAAGCGCTACCGCATCGACTACGCGCTGCCCGGGGTGACCCGGGGCCAGACGATCGATTGGGAGCCGGTCGGGACCGCCTGGGAGGTGGGCATGGACGAGGCCGAGATCCACCTGCTCACCCCCTACGAGATCGACGGCGCCCGCTGCTTCCAGGGCGTGTCCGGCTCGACCGACACCTGTGACGTGCGGGAGGTCGCGCCGGGCCACGTCACCGCCACGGTCAAGGACCTGAAGGCCGGCGAGGGGGTGTCGATCGAGGGCACGGTGGGTGCGCCCGTGACCCCGGCGGCGGTGCCCGCCCCGCCGGCCGACCCCCCGACCGACGACGGCACCGGACCGCTGCCCCCGGCGGGCACGGCCGCAGCCGCCGGCCTGGTGGGGGCGGGCCTGGCCACGATCACCGTGCGCCGGGCCGGGCGCGAGCGGGTGGCGCCCGGCGGCGCGGCCGACGTCGCCTACGCCCGCACGGATGCCGCCCTGCCCTGGGCCCCCTCGACCGCCGCCGCCCCGTCGGCGCCGCCCCCGCCCCCCGAGCCGGCCACCACCGCGGGCTGGGCGGGCCCGGCGGCGGCCGCCGGCACCCCGTTCGGGCCGCCACCTCCGCCCGCGGCCCCACCGCCGTCCCCGCCGTCCCCGCCGGCCCGGCCGCCCGAGCCGGCGCCCGTGTCCGAGATCCGGGTCGACATGACCGAGTTGGCCGCGATGGCCACCACCGATTTCGCGCCGCCGCCGGGGGTCACCCCGCCCCAGGGCGGCATCGTGCTGGCCGAGGAGGTCCGCCCCGAGCACAAGGTTGCGTGGCTGGTGCAGGCGGCCGTCGACGGCGCCGTCGACCTCCACGAGGAGGCCGGCACGGTCACCGTCACCCGCACCGGCCCCGGCTCACCCGAGCAGGCCGCCATCCTCGACCAGGCCCTGCCGGGCGGCCAGATCGAGCTCGGCACCTACGACCGCAGCTTCGGGAAGGCCTGGTCCCAGCTCGGCGCCCAGCTCATGCTGTGGCAGGCGACCAGCGGCCTGTGGGACCCCCGGGGCGACACCCGCCGCCTGCTGGCCCGCATCGTCGGCGTGCTCGCCGCGCTGGCCGGGGGCATCGCCACCGTCGGTCTGGCCGCGGTGGCCGGTCGCTGGGGGCCACCCTGGCTGGCCGGCGTGGCCATCGGCGCCCTGGTGGCCGCCGGCGGGCTGGCCGCCGCCCTCACCGCCTGGGAGCTACGGGTCCGCACCCCGGCCGGGTCGGGCCTGTGGCTGCGGGTCGAGTCCTTCCGCCGCTTCCTGGCCGGCTCCGAGGCCTACCACGCCGAGGAGGCGGCCAAGCGGGGCGTCCTGCGGGAGTACACCGCCTGGGCGCTGGCCCTCGGCGAGTTCGACCGCTGGAGCCGGGCCGTGCAGGCCTCGACGATCATCCCGGCCGACGCCGGCCTCGGCTACGTGTACCTGGCCCCGCTGCTGTTCTACTCGACGTCCGCCACCGCCACCGCCCCCTCGTCGTCGGGGGGCGGCGGCTTCGGTGGGGGCGGCTTCGGCGGCGGCTCCGTCGGCGGCGGCGCCGGCGGCGGAGGCGGCGGTAGCTGGTAGGCCCGTCCACCGCCGCCCCGGTCAGTCGGCGGCGATGGCGGCCAGGACGTCGAGCCGGGCGGCCCGCCGGACCGGCCGCACGGCGGCGACCACCCCGACGAGGG
>DASXRH010000055.1:0-2192 GCA_036506715.1 Acidimicrobiales bacterium | reverse complement strand
GGGGTCACCACCGACGACGGGGCGCGACTGGCGGTGCGCACCGCCGGCGCCGGCGGCACCGCCGCCCCGGTGGTCATGGCCCACGGCTGGACGAGCAGCCGCGCCGTGTGGGCGCCGGTCGCCCGCCGGCTGGTGGCCGCCGGCCACCCCGTCGTCCTCTACGACCAGCGGGGCCACGGCGAGTCCACGCTGGGCCGCGACCGCTTCAGCGTCGAGCGGCTGGGCGACGATCTGGCGGCCGTGCTCACCGCCCTCGACGTGCGGGGGGCCGTGTTGGCCGGCCACTCGATGGGCGGCATCACCGTCATGGCCGCCACCGTCCGCCACCCCGACATGGTGCGGGAGCGGGCCCGGGCCCTGGCGCTGGTGGCCACGACCGCCGCCGGCCTGGGCGGCCGCCGCCGCGAGCGGGCCATGCGCCTCTGCCTGCGGGGCACGCTGGCCACGCGGGTCATGCGTGTGCCCCCGGTGGGCCGGGCCCTGACCCGGGGCGCGTTCGGCCGGGCGCCCGAGCGGTCCCACGTCGAGGCCACCCGGACCCTGTTCGTGGCCACGCCCGGCCCGGTGCGCGTCCACGCCGCCGAGGCCATGATGGCCATGGACCTCCGGGCCGGCCTCGCCGCCGTCGACCGGCCCACTGCGGTGGTGCTCGGCTTGCGCGACCGGGTGATCGCCAACCGGCTGACCAGGGACGTGGGCCGGCGCATCGCCGGCGCCGCCATGGTCGAGCTGGTCGATGCGGGTCACATGCTGCCGCTGGAACGGCCGGAGGCGGTGGCAGCCGTGATCGTCCGGTTGGGGACCCGGGGGTCCGGGTCGGGGTCTGGTGGGTCGGGCCCCTAATCTGACGGCATGTCAGATGCTGCGGTCATCGTCGAGCGCGACGGGCACGTCGTCACGATCACCCTCAACCGTCCCGAGAAGCGCAACGCGTTCAACGCCGAGGTGCTGTGCCGGCTGTGCGACGCCTGGGACCTGATCGACGCCGAACCCGGGGTGCGGGCGGCCATCATGACCGGGGCCGGCGGCCACTTCTCGGCCGGTGCCGACCTCGACCGGCTGGTGGGGGCGCTGACCTCGGGCAAGCCGGCCGAGGACGAGTTCGAGGAGCGCATCCGCCAGGACTTCTCCCTCATCTACAAGGGCTTCCTCAAGGACTTCCGGCCGGTCACGCCGATCATCGCCGCCGTCGAGGGCTACTGCTATGCCGGCGGCATCGAGATCCTGCAGGCCTTCGACGTGCGGGTGGCGGCCGAGGGCGCCGCCATCGCCGTGAGCGAGGTGCAGCGGGGCCTGTTCCCGATGTCGGGCTCGACCGTGCGCCTGCCCCGCCAGATCCCGTGGACGGTGGCCATGGAGATGCTGATCACCGGCGAGCCCATCTCCGGCCGCCGGGCCTACGAGGTCGGCCTGGTCGGCCACGTCGTGCCCGACGGCCAGGCGCTGGCCCGGGCCCGCGAGATCGCCGACCGCATCGCCGCCAACGGCCCGCTGGCCGTGCGCAACATCAAGGCCTCGGTGCTGGCCGCCGACGCGCTCCCCGAGGCCGATGCCTACGGCCGCGAGCTCGAGCTGGGCATGGAGGTCATGGCCTCGCGCGACGCCAAGGAGGGCCCGCGGGCCTTCCTGGAGAAGCGGGCCCCCGACTTCACCGGGACCTGACCTCGTCAGGCCGCCGGCTCGGCCTCGGACCGGCGGCGCGCCTCGATGAGCGGCAGCGGGGGACCGCCCGCGAACCGCAGGGTGCCGATCAGCAGGTGGGTGGCCGGCCGGACCACGGCCCAGTCGACCAGCGTCGGCTGGCGCAGGCCGAGCATGTCCCCGGCCCATCCGGGCAGCAGCCCGATGGCGGCCTGGATGACCACCCGGTGGGCGCCGGCCAGCAGCGGCGCCCGGCTGCCGCCCATGGGGGTGGTCAGGTAGCGGACCGCCTCGCGGGCCTGGTCACCGGCCTCCAGCTCGGGCCGCATCCGGCGTAGGTAGGACCGCACCGCCGCCCGGGTGCGGGGGACGCCCTCGCCGCCCAGCCGCTCGGCGATGGTGGCCATCTCGTGGAAGTAGCGGTCGGCCCCCTCACCCCGCACGGGGAAGGGGGTGAACCGCTGGTGGGCCCGGAGGAACGAGGTGATCTCGGTGACGTGGATCCAGGTGACCAGTGCGGGGTCGGAGGCGGCGTAGGGCCGGCCGTCGGG
>DASXRH010000054.1:0-1640 GCA_036506715.1 Acidimicrobiales bacterium | reverse complement strand
GCCGCAAGACCTCGCCGGCCTCGACCGGCGGCTCGGGCGAGCCGTCGTCGCTCACCGCAGGGCGTCGCCTGGCAGCACCTGGGGGATCACAGGCAGGACGCTACCGTCGTCGACCGGTGCCGCGTGGGCCACCAGGGCGCCCCGCTCGGCCAGCGCCATGAGGTCGGGCAGCGAGTAGGGCTCGGCGGCCGCCAGGTCCACCTGGTAGCCCAGGTCGGCCAGGCTGGCCACGGTGATCGCGCTCATCGGGTTGCCGGCGGCGGCGATGAAGCCCGACATGAGCTCGTTGCGGAACACCGTCTCCCGCCAGTGGCCGTCACGGGTGCCCGGACCGCCGGTGTTCTCGACCGGCACCCGCTTGCGCCCGCCCGAGCCCCGGATCGTCCTGTACTCGGTGATGGCCCCGTCGCCGGTGAAGGTGGGGTTGTTGGTGCCCGCCCCCCTGAGAAGCCCCTTGCGGGTCCACAGCGTGCCGATGCCGAGGACGTGGCCCATCTCGTGGGTGATCACGTCGTTGAGGGTGCCGTTGGTCTCCATCTTCTCGAGGTCGGCAGTGTCGAACGACATGATCCCCTTGGCCGGCAGGAACGCCGCCTTGCCCGCCGAGCCCGGCCGCAGGTGGGTGGGGCCGGCCTGGCCGAGGATCTTGCCCGGGCCGTCGATCGCCACGCCCTGCGCCAGGATCAGGACGTCGTCGACGACCTCGCCGTCGACGGACACCGAGGGCAGGTCGCCCACGATGGCGGTGGTCCAGCGGTCGGCCGCCTTGGTGAACGCGGTCCGCTGCGTCGCGGTCAGCCCGCCGACGAACCGCACGTCGATCGTGAATGGCGACGTGGTGGCGGCCAGCTCCTTGGCCCTGGTCGCGTCCGCCTTCGCCTGGTAGGTCCTGTAGTTCGCCATGTCCCTGCCTCCTCGGTCCGGCCGCCACATGCTGCCGCATCCGTGAGCAATGAGCCGCGGCGACCGGGGCCAGATACGCGCCACGCGGCGCGGCGGGAGCTGGCGAGGTGGTGGGCCGGGGAGGATTCGAACCTCCGAAGGCGATGCCGGCAGATTTACAGTCTGCTCCCTTTGGCCACTCGGGCACCGACCCAGGACCGAACACGCTAGCGCCCCCGCGACCGTGGTCACCACACGGGAACCCCGGCGGCCCGGGGGTCGCGGCGCCGCTAGCGTCGCCGCCGTGCCCTACCCCAACTTCGCGGGCAAGCACGAGCACGAGGCCCTCACCGAGCCGGCCGCGTTCGTGCGCTACTGGGTGGCGCAGGGCCGGCTCCCGGCCGACTACGAGGCGCCCGCCGGGGTTGTCATGCTGTACCAGAACCCGCTGTTCGCGGCCGTCCGCCGGGGCGCGGGCGTGTCGCCGTTCGCACCCCGGGGCCCCCGCAACTCGGCCTTTCTCGACCTCCACACCTTCGACGACACCGGCGGCGCCGTCGGGGTCATCGGCGGGTTCGGCATCGGGGCGCCCGCCGCCACCTCGGTCCTCGAGTCGCTGGCGGCCATCGGCGTGCGCCGGTTCGTCGGCATCGGCACCGCCGGGGCGCTGCAGCCGGGGCTGGCCCCGGGCGACGTCGTGGTGTGCGACCGGGCCGTGCGCGACGAGGGCGTGTCCCACCACTACGCCCCCGGTGCCC
>DASXRH010000053.1:0-12862 GCA_036506715.1 Acidimicrobiales bacterium | reverse complement strand
TCGGGCTCGTTCATCAGCGAGCGGGCCACGAGGAGGCGCCGCTTCATCCCGCCGGAGAGGGCGTAGATCCTCCAGTCCCGCTTGTCCTCCAAGGCCACGAAGGACCGGAGCTCCTCGGCCCGCGGCGTGGAGACCTTGGGCGAGATGTCGAAGTACCGCGCGTAGATGATCAGGTTGTCGATGACGCTGACCTCTTCGTCGAGGTTGTTCTCCTGGGGGACGACGCCCATGCGCCGCTTGATCCGGCGGCCATCGACCCACGCGGGCATCCCCAAGACGGTCAGCTCGCCTCCCGTCGGTGGCGAGGAGCAGGAGATCATCCGCATGGTGGTGGTCTTGCCCGCGCCGTTGGGCCCCAGGAAGCCGAACACCTCGCCCCGGCGCACCTCGAAGTCGATGCCGTCGACCGCCAGGTAGTCGCCGAAGGTCTTGGTGAGCCCGGCTGCCCGCACGAGGACGTCGTGCCCGATGCCGTTGCCGCCCGGGCGTGCCACGCCGGACGGTGCGGGCGCGCCGTCGGCGACGGGTGGTGGCTCGCGGCCGGCTGACTCGGGGGAGGCGGGCATCACCACCCGCAAGTTACCGGCAGGGTGTGACAGCCACGGCACGGGTTTCGGCACCGCGGCCACCGAACGTCCGTCGACAGTTCAGGCCCGTTGCGCGCCGCCACCTCACCCCGGAGGACAGGATGACCACCATGCTCGGCGGCCCCTGGGAGCGGGGGCCGCTGGGCTGATCCCCACGGATCGACACCGCCCGAGCCGGGTCGACGAGGACCGCCGGCACCGAGTCCAGCGAACTGCAACCGGGGTGCAACCGCGCCCTGCCACCGTCGGACCATGGCCACCACCATCACCGATCCCTGGCTGTCGGCCACCCTGGCCTTCCCGGCGACCCGCTGCGGCCCCCCGGGGGCGGTCAACGGCGGCTGGGTCTCCGGCACCGTTGCCGCCCACCTGGCCGGCCGGGGCGGCGGTCCAGTCGAGGTCACGCTGCGGGCCCCGACCCCGCTGGACACGCCGGTCGACCTGCGGGTGGCCGACGACCACGCCACGCTCACCGCCGGCGCCACCACGCTGGTGTCGGCCCGCCGCTCGCCCGGGCGGATGGCGGCGCCGGGCCCGGTGGACTGGGCCGACGCCCGCCGGGCCGAGGCCCACTTCGCCGGCCACGCGGACCACCCGTTCCCCGGCTGCTTCGTGTGCGGCACCGAGCGGGCGGTGGGCGACGGCCTACGGATCTTCCCCGGCCCGGTCGGCCGGCCCGGCACGGTGGCCGCGCTGGTCACCCCCGGTCCGGGCCAGGCCGGCCCCGGCGGCCGCCTGCCGGTCGCCGCCGTGTGGGCGGCCCTCGACTGCCCGACCGCCTGGGTCAACATGCGCCCGGGCGTCGTCGTCCTGCTCGGGCGGCTGCGGGCCGAGGTTCGCGCCGACCTGTGGGCGGGGGAGACCTACCTGGTGGTGGCCGAGAGCGCCGGGATCGAGGAACGCAAGGCCCACGGCCGGGCCGCCCTCTACGACCGGGACGGCCGCGTGCTGGCCGCGTCGGCCGCCACCTGGGTCCGCGTGGGCGGGTCCCCGGCGGTGCCGGCGACCGGCCGTGCCAGGCTGGCGTCGTGAGCGACGAGTGGTTCGACACCAACCGGGCGTGGTGGGACGAGCGCGCCCCCATCCACGTGGGCAGCGACTTCTACGCCCTGGAGGACTTCCTGGCCGACCCCGGGTCCACCCGGCTGCGACCCTTCGAGGTCGCCGAGGTGGGCGACGTGGCCGGCCGGACGCTGGTCCACCCGCAGTGCCACTTCGGCCTGGACACGCTGTCGTGGGCCCGCCTCGGCGCCTCGGTGACCGGCCTCGACTTCTCGGCGCCCGCGATCGCCGCCGCCACCGACGCCGCGACCCGGGCCGGGCTCGACGCCCGGTTCGTGGCCGGCAACGTCTACGACGCCGTCGACCTGGTCGGCGGGCGGACGTTCGACATCGTCTACACGGGCCTCGGCGCGCTGAACTGGCTGCCCGACGTCCCCCGTTGGGCCCGGGTGATGGCCGATCTGGCCGCCCCGGGCGGGATGCTCTACGTGGCCGAGTTCCACCCGTTCCAGAACATCCTGGGCGACGAGGACCTCACGGTCACCTACCCGTACTTCCACGACGAGCCCATGACCTACGACGACGGCGAGGGCACCTACGCCGACCTCGGGGCCCGCACCGTCCACAACGACACCGTCGAGTGGACCCACGGCGTCGGCGAGGTGATCTCGGCCGTCCTCGGCGCCGGGTTCGCCATCGAGCTGTTCCACGAGTTCGACCACACCCTGTTCCCCCGGTGGCCGTTCCTCGTGCAGGACGGCGACACCTACCGCCTGCCGGCGGGCATGCCGTCGATCCCGATGATGTACAGCCTTCGGGCCCGGAAGGGGTCCTGACCGGGGGACCGCGCCGGTAACCTGCCCCGATGGGACGAGCGACACGCGGCTTCTTCGGCCGGGGGCGCGGCCCACGCGACGAGCGGCTCCCCCCGGGCCAGTACGACACGGGTCGCAGCTGGCCCGTGCTCACCGCGGAGGTGACGCCCCGGCTCGACACCGCCAGCTGGACCTTCACGGTCGACGGCCTGGTCGAGCGGCCCACCACCTGGACCTGGGACGAGATCCACGCCCTGCCCCCGTCGTCCTTCGACGGCGACATCCACTGCGTGACCACCTGGTCGAAGTTGGGGGTCAACTTCGGCGGCGTGTCGGTCGACACCCTGCTGGAGGCGGCCGGCCCCCGGCCCGAGGCGGGGTTCGTGATGGCCCGCTCCCACACCGGCTACACCACCAACCTGCCCATGGCCGACGTGACCGGCGGGCGGGCCTGGGTGGTGTGGGACTTCGATGGCGCCCCCCTGCCCCGCGAGCACGGCGGTCCCGCCCGGCTGCTGGTGCCCCACCTGTACTTCTGGAAGAGCGCCAAGTGGGTGTCGGGCCTCGGGCTGATGGAGCACGACAGCCCCGGGTTCTGGGAGCGCAACGGCTACCACGACCGGGGCGATCCCTGGCTCGAGCAGCGCTACCAGGGCGACTGACCCGGTGGCCGGCGACCCCGTCCCGGGTCCGGTGCGCGTCCTGTCGTGGCAGGTGGCCACGGTGCTCGACGTGCGGGCCGAGACCGCCCGGGCCAAGACGTTCCGCATGGCGCTGGCCGAACCGACCCCGCGGCTGGCGGGCCAGCACTACGTCGTGCGCCTCACCGCCCCCGACGGCTACACCGCGTCCCGCTCGTACTCGGTGGCCTCGGCCCCCGACGACAGCGGCGAGATCGAGCTGACGGTCGAGCTGCTCGACGAGGGCGAGGTGTCGGGGTACCTCCACGAGGTGGTCCAGCCGGGCGACGAGCTCGAGGTGCGGGGCCCCATCGGCGGCTGGTTCGTGTGGCGGGCCGACGGACCGGCGCTGCTCGTCGGCGGGGGCTCGGGCATCGTGCCGCTCATGGCCATGCTCCGCCTGGCCCGCGGCCACGGGCTGTCCGACCTCGTGCATCTGGTCACCTCGGTCCGCCGCCCCGCCGACCTCTACTACAAGGACGAGCTGCCCGGTCCCGAGGTCACGATCGCCTACAGCCGGCAGGCGCCACCGGGTGACCCCCGGCCCCCCGGCCGGCTCACGCTGGATGACGTGGCCCCGGCGGTGCGGCCCGGCGCGACCGCCTACGTGTGCGGGTCGGACGGCTTCGCCGACCACGCCAGCGGCCTGCTCCTCGACGCAGGGGTGCCGACCGAGCGCATCCGGGTCGAGCGGTTCGGCGCCACGGGCGGGACCGCCGAGACCGCAGAAACCCCGGAAACCCCCGAGACCGACGTCACGCGGGGCTGAACCGCGGGCGTAGGCTCGACCGGGTTCCCACCCCGCACCGCAGCACCAGAACGGGGGACGCCGTGCCCTATGTCTACGCGTTCAGCCACCGTCATCCGCGGCCGCCCATGGACATGCGCGACCTCCTCGGTGGCAAGGGCGCCAACCTCGCCGAGATGACCTCGGTCCTCAAGCTGCCGGTCCCGCCCGGGTTCACCATCACCACGGACGCGTGCCGCGACTACATGCGCTCGGGGTGGCCCAAGGGGCTCTCCGAGGAGGTGGCCCGGAACACGGGCGCGCTCGAGAAGACGATGCGGCGGCGGCTGGGCGACGCCAAGGACCCGTTGCTGGTCAGCGTGCGGTCCGGGGCCAAGTTCTCGATGCCGGGGATGATGGACACCGTCCTCAACCTCGGGCTCAACGACCGCAGCGTGAAGGGCCTGGCCCTGGTCACCTCCGACGAGCGGTTCGCCTACGACACGTACCGGCGCTTCATCGCCCTGTACGCCCGCATCGTGCTCGACCTCGACGGCGAGCAGTTCGAGGCCGAGCTCGAGCGGGCCAAGCGCAACGCCAAGGTCACCTCCGACGCCGACCTGCCGGCCGAGGCGCTGAAGGACCTGTGCGCCATCACCAAGAAGCTGGTGAAGGACCGCACCGGCCGGGCCTTCCCCCAGGATCCCCAGCGCCAGCTGCGGGGGGCGATCGAGGCGGTGTTCCGGTCGTGGGACAGCGCCCGGGCCCGGGCCTACCGCGAGCGCGAGAAGATCCCCCACGACCTCGGCACCGCGGTGAACGTGCAGGCCATGGTGTTCGGCAACCGCGACGACGACTCGGGCACGGGCGTGGGCTTCACCCGCAACGCCGCCACCGGCGAGGACAAGCCCTACGGCGACTTCCTGGTCAACGCCCAGGGCGAGGACGTGGTGGCCGGCATCCGCAACACCCTCGACCTCGACGACCTGGGCGCCCACTTCCCCGGGGTCAAGGACGAGCTGCTCGGCATCTTCGCCAAGCTCGAGGCCCACTACCGCGACATGTGCGACACCGAGTTCACCATCGACCAGGGCAAGCTGTGGATGCTGCAGACCCGGGTGGGCAAGCGCACCGGCCGGGCCGCGCTGCGCATGGCGGTCGACATGACCAACCAGCGCCGGCGCAGCTGGAAGATCTCGCGGCAGGAGGCCCTGCTCCGCGTCACCGAGGACCACGTCGAGCAGGTGCTGCACCCGCAGTTCGCCTCGTCCGACGTGCAGGTCATCGCCAGCGGGCTGGCCGCCTCGCCGGGCGCCGCCGTGGGGCAGGCCTACTTCACGGCCGACGGGGCGGCCGAGGCCGCGGCCGGCGGGGCCAAGGTCATCCTCGTGCGCAGCGAGACGTCGCCCGAGGACGTGCACGGCATGCAGGCCTCCGAGGGCATCCTCACCGCACGCGGCGGCCTGGTGAGCCACGCCGCCGTGGTGGCCCGGGGCTGGGGCATCCCCGCGGTGGTGGGCGCCGAGGACGTGAAGATCTCGGGCGCGTCGTTCACCGCCGGGGGCGTCACGGTGAAGGAGGGCGACGTCATCTCGCTCGACGGCACCACCGGCCAGGTGGTGCTGGGCGAGGTCGAGCTGTCGACCACCGAGGCCCCGCCCGAGTTGGAGACGCTGCTGGGCTGGGCCGACACCATCCGCCACGGGCGCAACCCCCGGCGCGCCCACCTCGGGGTGCGGGCCAACGCCGACACCGGCGCCGACGCCGCCAAGGCCCGCGAGCTGGGGGCCGAGGGCATCGGCCTGTGCCGCACCGAGCACATGTTCCTCGGCGAGGACCGGCTGCCCATCGTCCGGGAGATGATCCTGGCCGACACCCCCGAGGGCGAGGCCGCCTCGCTGGAGAAGCTGCTGGCCGTCCAGCGGGCCGACTTCGTCGAGATCCTCGAGGCCATGGACGGCCTGCCGGTCACGGTGCGGTTGCTCGACCCGCCGCTGCACGAGTTCCTGCCCAGCGTGGAGGAGCTCGCCGTGCGGGAGGCCACCGGTGAGCTGACCGGCGAGGAGCGGCGCCTGCTCGACGCCGCCCGGGCGTGGCGGGAGCAGAACCCGATGCTCGGCACCCGCGGCGTGCGCCTCGGCGTCATCAAGCCCGGCCTCTACGCCATGCAGGTGAGGGCGCTGATGGAGGCGGCGCTGGCCCAGGCCAAGGCCGGGGGCAAGCCCGTCGTCGAGATCATGATCCCGCTCACGGTGACCCGGGCCGAGATGCTCGAGGCCCGCGGCTGGGTGACCGAGGCCATCGCCCAGGCCCTGAAGGGGTCGCGGCGCAAGCTCGACGTCTCCATCGGCACCATGATCGAGACCCCCCGGGCCGCGCTGCGGGCCGACGAGATCGCCGAGGTGGCCGATTTCTTCAGCTTCGGCACCAACGACCTCACCCAGATGACCTTCGGGTTCAGCCGCGACGACGTCGAGTCCCGGCTCATGCCGGCCTACCTCGAGCACGGCCTGCTGCGCCGCAACCCGTTCGAGACCATCGACGTCGGCGGGGTCGGCGCCCTGGTCGAGATGGCGGTCGAGCGGGGCCGGACCACCAACCGCCACCTCAAGCTGGGCGTGTGCGGCGAGCACGGCGGCGACCCGCCCTCGATCGCGTTCTTCCAGCGGGTCGGTCTCGACTACGTGTCGTGCTCGCCGTTCCGGGTCCCGGTGGCCCGCCTGGCGGCCGCCCAGGCCATCGTGGGGGCCGCCTCGGCATCCGACACCCGCTGAGCGGGATCCCCCCGTCGGTTCGGGTCTTCGGCCGGGTGCGGGTAGGGTAGGCCGGAACCGAGGGGGAGTAGCCCTCAACGTGGTTCATCGTCAGGACGGCCGAGCGGCGGCACCACCGCCGCGAGGCCCGGGGACCACGGCCCCGGTGGCGGGCGAGACCTTCGGCTGGAAGTCCATCTGAGACACAGCCGGAGGTAACTGGTGGTCCCGTCGCTCGCCGTTATGGCGTCAGAGTCCTCGTCGAAGGACGAGAACTTCGCGAGCTTCCACGTCCCGATCTGGGTGTGGGTCGCGTTCCTGGCCTTCGTGACGGCCCTGCTGATCGTCGACCTGCTCGTCGTCCACCGCCGGCCCCACGCCCCCTCCACCAAGGAGGCGGCCGTCGAGTCGGCCGTGTGGATCAGCATCGGCGTGGCCTTCACGGGCGTCATCTTCGGCTGGCACGGCGGCCAGGCCGCCACCGAGTACATCTCGGGCTACCTGATCGAGAAGAGCCTCAGCGTCGACAACGTCTTCGTGTGGGCGCTGATCATGAGCTACTTCGCGGTGCCCCGCGCCTACCAGTTCCGGGTGCTGTTCTGGGGCATCTTCGGGGCGCTGGTGCTGCGCTTCGTGTTCATCCTGGTGGGCGTCTCGCTGCTGAACCGCTTCGAGTGGATGCTGTTCGTCTTCGGGGCCTTCCTGCTCATCACGGCGTTCCGCATGCTGCGGCACGGCGACGACGACGAGGTGCACCCCGAACACAACCCGGTGCTCCGGCTGGTCCGCCGCGTCATCCCGTCGACCACCGAGTACAACGGCCAGAAGCTGTTCGTGCGCGAGAACGCCAAGTGGCTGGCCACACCGCTGCTGGCGGTGCTCATCGTGATCGAGACCAGCGACGTGGTGTTCGCGGTCGACTCGATCCCCGCCATCCTCGCGGTCAGCCGCGAGCAGTTCATCGTCTTCAGCTCGAACGCCTTCGCCATCCTCGGCCTGCGGGCGCTGTACTTCCTGCTGGCCGACCTGCGGGAGAAGTTCAGCCTGCTGCAGCAGGGCCTGGCGGTCATCCTCGCCTTCGTGGGCGTCAAGATGATCGTGTCCGAGTGGTACCACATCCCCACCCCGCTCAGCCTGGGGGTCATCGCCCTGGTGCTGGCGACCTCGATCGTGCTGTCGATCCGCAAGGACAACCGCGAGGAGGCGGCCCGCGTGGCCGACACCGGGTCGGCCGCCGGGCCGCTGGCCAACGGCTCGGGCAACGGGGCGCTGCCGGCCGGCGACCCCGGTGCCGGGCCGCCCGCCGCGTCCAAGCCGACCTCCGAGCCTGTCACCCGCCGGGGCCGGAGCTAGTGCCCCGGCACTAGGCACCGGAGGGCCCGGCCGACGATCCCTCCGGCCGGTGGACATCCGTGGGGACCGTGACCGGGGTGTCGAGGCCGATGGGCGCGGCGCCGGTGGCGACGCCTGCCGCCGCGCTCGCACCGGGGGCGTGGGCGTCGAGCCAGGCCAGCGGGCCGGCGGCCGCCACCGCGGCCAGCCGGGCGGTCTGGGCCACCGACCACGGGCTCAGCGACCCGGGGCGCCGGCGGGCCCGGGCCACGAACCTGCCCCAGGCCAGCCAGCGGGCGTCGGCCACCTCGTCGGGGTTGGGACTGGGCTCGCCGTCGACCTCGGCCACCAGGACGGGGCACAGCTCGTGTTCGGTCACGCCGTCGGGCATCGTCGCCCGGTAGCTGAAGTCGGGCAGCGCCACGGCCAGCCGCCGGGAGCGCAGGCCGAGCTCGTGCGCCAGCCGGCGGGTCACGGCCTGGCGGAGCGTCTCGCCGGGCTGGGGGTGACCACAGCAGGCGTTGGTCCACACCCCGGGCCAGGTCGCCTTGCGCAGGGCCCGGCGGGTCACGAGCACCCGGCCCCGCCCGTCGACCACGTGGGCCGAGAAGGCCAGGTGGTACGGCGTGTCGGCGTGGTGGACGGCGATCTTGGGCGCCGTGCCCGTGGGCCGGCCCGTGGCGTCGAGCAGCACGACCCGCTCGACCGTGGCGGCGGGGTGGCGGCCGCTGTCGGTCTTCACGCACCCATCCTCGTGCCTCGGGACGTCCCCGGCTGCACGTGCCGGTTACGTCTGCATCAACGGCGGCGCCTGGGCGAACGTCCAACGGTGGCCCTCGACGTCGAGCGCGGTGTACGCCCGGTAGCCGTGCTGGTGGATCGGCGTGACGATCGTGGCGCCGGCGGCGATCGCCCGGGCGAGGTGGGCATCGAGGTCGGCCACGAACACCCACGGCTCGTGGGTGGCGGGCTGGCCCTCGGCCAGGGTCCCCTCGAGGCCGAAGATGATGATGGGCACGTTGCCGACCCAGAACTCGATCCAGGTCAGGCCGGGGTCGTCGTCGGTGGGCAGCGGCAGCGGGCTCGACAGCCCGAAGGTGGCGGCCAGCCACCGCGCCGCGGCCTTGGGCTTGGCGTAGTGGACGGCGATGGCCACCGGGGCCGCCGGGCGGGGGCCGGGCGGGGTGGTGGCCCGGCGGGTGCACCAGTCGGCGAACCAGCCCACGACCCGCACCCACGAGCTGCCGCCCCCGTCGCGGCCGCCGGCCGGGGTGCGGGCCTCGACCCGCACGACGGTGGCATCGTCGCCGGCGGGTGTGAAGGTGACCTCGATCTCGACGTCGTCGATCGAGCTGGCCCACGCCAGCCGGGCGCCGGGCTCCCACACGGTGATGCGGGCCAGCTCCAGCGCGTCGCCCTCGTCGTCGTAGACCTCGAGCACGCGGCCGCCCACCCCCGGCTCGCAGCGCTTGCCGATGGCCCGGGCGGCGTCGTGGAAGCTGATGGGTCCGTGCACCCACCACGAGTCCATCTCGTCGGTGAACGCCGTGAAGGCGGTGCCGGGATCGACCGCCACCTCCACCTCGGACGCCACCGTGCGGACGTCGGTCATCGTGGTTGCCTCCCTTCGACGTGGCGCTTGAAGGCGCCGAGCTGCTCGTCCCAGTGGGCCTGGAGCTGGTCGAGCCAGGCCTGGAGCGCGACCAGGGAATCGGGCCGCAGCCGGAACACCCGGGCCCGGGCGTCGGCGGCCGGCCGCTCGTCGGTCACCAGCCCCGCGTCGAGCAGCGCCCGCAGGTGGCGGCTCATGGTGGGGGCGGACGTGCCGGCGGCGGCGGCCAGCTCACCGGCCCGCCGGGGGCCGTCGCTCAGCAGGCGGACGACCCGGCGGCGGGTGCCGTCGGCCAGCGCCGCGCACACGGCGGCGATCTCGGTGTCGTCGCTCATGAGGAAACTATTGTTCTAGTCGACAACTGTTGTCAACCGCCGACACCAGCACCGGCGCCCCCGGCCGGCACGCCCGGGCCGCCGCCCGGAACCCGGCCACCGCGTCGGGCAGGTGGTTGAACGAGAAGACCGCCACCGCCGCCCCGAACCCGGCGGCGGTCCACCTACAGCCACCCCGCGCCCGTGCGGGCCCGGTCGACCCACCAGGCCAGCTCGTCCTCGTCGCCGAGGGCCTTCTCCCACCCCAGCTGGACGGTGGTGCCGAGCAGGCACAGGTCGAGCTGGCGGTCCCACCAGCTCTCGGTGGCCACGCCGTGGGCCTCGAGCGCGGCCCGGAAGCGGGCGATGGCGTCCTCCTTGGGCTCGGGCAGCCGGGAGCGGTTGATGCTGAGGTACCAGCCGAGCTCGTTGCAGGCCGGTCCCTCGCCCGGGTAGGCGCAGTCGAGCAGGATCGTGCGGCCGTCGGGGTGGCTGCCCAGGTTGCCCATCTTCCAGTCGCCGTGCAGGAAGGTCCACGGGGTGGCGGCCACGGCGTCGGCCAGCAGCCACGGCGCCGCCCGCACGGCCCCGACGGCGGCGACCACGTCCGCGGGCGCCCGCTCGGCGAAGGCCCGCCACCCCCGCTCGACGATGGGGGGCACCGCGTCGGGCCAGCCCCGGGCCCGCTCGCAGGCCAGCATGCCGTCGCCGAAGAACCCCCAGCGCAGCTCGGGGGGCGTGAGCCCCACCGTGTCGGTCCATCCCCAGAACCGGGCCGACAGCTCGGCCATGTGGTCGAGGAAGGCGGCGTGCTGCGCCAGCGGGACCGCGGCGTCGCCCTCCGGCACCAGGCGGTCGCCCACGTCCCGCATGAGCAGGGCGGCGCCCCACCCGTGGCGCCCGAACCCGCGGGCCGCACCCACCACGGTGGGGTCGAGCGACGCGGGCAGGGCGTCGAGCAGGCCGGCCTCCCACACGGTCACCTGGCGGCAGGTGATGTCGCCCAGCGCCCGGGCGATCCAGTCGTCGTCGACGTGCATGACCTTGAGCACGTGGGGCCGGCCGTCGATCTCGACCCGCTCGAAGCTCGACCCCGACTTGCCGTCGGCGTTGCGGAACGCCTGCCGGCCGGAGGCGCCGACCAGCAGCTCGTCGATCGATCCGGCGACCGGCCGCGGTCGTAGCGGTGGCGTGGTGCCCGTGCCCATGTGCCCACCTCGGTTCGCTCCGCCCCAGCTTGGCAGCAGGCCGGGCGCGAAGCGAGGGACGGTCACGGCGGCCGCCGCGCCACCGTGACCGTCCCTGCGAGCGTGGCCTAGGCGGCCCGGCGGTAGCGGCGGACGGCGAGGGGGCCGAACACCGCCAGGATCCCGGCCGACCAGGCGACCGACGCCGCCACGCCCCCGAACGTGGCGTGGCCGAGCACGAGGTCGCGGGCAGCGTTGACCGTGATCGTGACCGGCTGGTGGTTGGCGAAGGCCTGCAGCCAGCCGGGCATGAACGAGGTGTCGACGAAGGCCGACGAGGCGAACGTCAGCGGGAACAGCATGGGGAAGATGGCCGCCTGGGCCGCCTCGCCGTTGGAGGCGCCGAGCCCGATGGTCGCCACCACCCACGACAGGGCGAAGGCGAACAGCAGCACCAGGCCGAGGGCGGCCAGGTAGGCGGGGACGCCCCCGTGGATGCGGAAGCCGACGACGACGCCCACCGCCGTGATCAGCGCCATCACGAACACGTTGCGCACGGCGTCGGCCAGGGTGCGGCCCGCCAGCACCGCGGAGCGGGCCATGGGCAGCGACCGGAACCGCTCGATCAGGCCCTTCTGCAGGTCCTCGGCCAGACCGATGCCGGTGGCGGCGGCGCCGAACACGGCGGTCTGCACGATGATGCCCGGCATCAGGTAGTCGACGTAGGGGATCGACGGGTCGGACAGGTTGATCGAGTTGCCGAACACGTACCGGAACAGCAGCACGAACATGATCGGCTGGATGGTGGAGAACACCGCCAGCTCGGGCAGCCGGACGTAGGCCAGCAGGTTGCGCCAGGCGATGGCGGTGGCGTCGCCCACCGCGTAGCGCCAGCTCGCGGCGGGGGAGGGGGCGAGCTCGGGGCCGGGGTCGGCGAGCGTGGCCGGGGTCAGGGTCGTGGCTGTCATGCGGCACCTCGGGCGGGGACGGGGATGGGGGCGTCGTCGCGGCGGTCGTCGCCTGCGTCGTCGCCGTCGGTCTCGGGGCTGGTGCGGTGGCCGGTGAGCGACAGGAACACGTCGTCGAGGCTGGGCTCGCGCAGAGTGAGGCCGGTGGGGGTGAGGCCGGCCTCGTCGAGGCTGCGCAGCACGCCGATCAGCGTGCGGGGCCCGTCGTCGACGGTGACCTCGAGCGTGCTGCCGCCCAGCTCGGGAGCGAGACCGAGCCGGGACGACAGCAGGCCGGAGGCCCGGGCGGCGGCGACCGGCTCGGCGAAGAGGGCCGTCACGACGGTGCCGCCCAGGCCGGCCTTGAGCCCGGCCGGGGTGCCCTCGGCGATGACCCGGCCGCGGTCGACGACCGCGATGCGATCGGCCAGCCGGTCGGCCTCCTCCAGGTACTGGGTGGTGAGCAGCACGGTGGCGCCCTCGGTCACCAGCTCGTCGATGACCTCCCACAGGTCGCTGCGGCTGGCCGGGTCGAGCCCGGTGGTGGGCTCGTCGAGGAACAGGACCGGCGGGCGGTGGACGAGGGCGGCGGCCAGGTCGAGCCGGCGGCGCATGCCGCCCGAGTAGGTGCGGGCCGGCCGGTCGGCGGCGTCGGCGAGGCCGAACCGGTCGAGGAGCTCGTCGGCCCGGGCCACCAGGGTGGGCCGGGGCAGGTGGGTCAGGCGGCCCACCAGGCGCAGGTTCTCGCGGCCGGTGAGGTTCTCGTCGACGGCGGCGAACTGGCCGGCGAGTCCGATCACCTCGCGCACGCGCTGGGGATCGCGAGCGACGTCGATGCCGGCCACCTCGGCCCGGCCGCCGTCGGGCCGGAGGATGGTCGTGAGGATGCGGACGGCCGTGGTCTTG
>DASXRH010000052.1:0-6629 GCA_036506715.1 Acidimicrobiales bacterium | reverse complement strand
CACCCTGGCCGTGGCTGCCGTCGCGTGGGCGGTGCGCGCCCGGCGCACCCCGCGCCCGGCCGCGGGGCCGGCGTAGGTCGCGTCCTGCCGCCGGGTCGGAGCCCGACGGGACTCCACGCACACGGCCGCCGCTGGATGCGGTAGATATGACGCCTGTGACCTGGGCCGCGTCCACCACCAGCTTCTCGCTGGACGGCGACGTCGTCGTGCGCCTGCTGGCCGCGACGGTGCTCGGCAGCCTGATCGGCATCGAGCGGGAGGCGGCCGACCAGCCGGCCGGGCTGCGCACCCACATCGCCGTCGCGCTCGGCGCCTCGCTGTTCGGCGTGATCTCGACGCTGGGCTTCCTCGAGTTCGATCAGCTCCGGGCCAACTCGACCGTGCAGGTCGACGTGAGCCGGGTGGCGTCCAACGTGGTGGTCGGCATCGGCTTCCTGGGGGCCGGCGTGATCTTCCGGCAGGGCGGCCTGATCCGCAACCTGACCACCGCCGCCAGCCTGTGGACCGTGGCGGCCATCGGCCTGGCCTGTGGGGTGGGCGACATCACCACGGCCGCCGTCGCCACCGTGGTGCTGCTCGTCAGCCTCGTGCTGCTGCGCCCGCTGCGCAGCCTCATCCGCCAGCGGTGGGCCACCGCCTCCACCCGGGTGCGGGTCACGCTGGCCGACGGCGTGGACCCGATGGCGTTCGGCGACCGGCTGCCCCCGGGCGAGGGTGTCGACACGGGGCAGGTCACGATGCAGAAGCAGGAGGGCCGGCTGATCGTCATCAGCACCGTCTCGGGGCACCCCGTCGCGCTGCGCCGGTGGATGGCCCAGCTGGTGGTCTCCGACGCCGTCGTGTCGGTGGACGAGGAGTGAGATCCGCACGATCGTGCCCGACCGGCCCGGCCCGTGGCAGCATGGTCGTTCGGAGTCTCGACCCTGGCGGCCGACCCGACCGAAAATTTCGCAGCGACATGGAGACCCGATGAGCGATCCCCAGCAGCCGATCAGCGTCACGACACGGTGGGACGAGCGCACCGCGGTGATCCAGTTGGCGGGAGAGCTCGACCTCCATTCGGCGGGCGAGCTCGGCACGGCGATCGACGAGGTGCTGGCCGAGTCGCCGGCGGCCATCGACATCGACGCCCAGGGCCTGTCCTTCGCCGACTCGGCCGGCCTGCGGGCCCTGCTGCTGGCCCGCAACGACGCCAGCGAGCGCGGCATCACGCTGCGGGTGACCCGTGTGTCCGAGCCATTGGGCCGGCTGCTGGAGATGACGGGCCTGCGCGAGATCCTTGGCGTGCCGGTGACCTGAGCCGCCCGGCGTCCTCAGCCGACGCCACGGCCCCGCACCAGGCTTGCGGGCGCGGAACGACACGCTCCCCGCCGCCCGGCGTCCTCAGCCGACGCCCCGGCCCCGCACCAACTTGCGGGCCCGGAACGACACGCTCCCCGCCGCCTGGGACAGGTCGTGGCCGTCGGTGACCACGTCGAGGATCTGGCGGCTGAGGGCCAGCCGCTCCTCGTCGATCGCCTCGCGGTCGGCGGCCGCCGTGGTCGCCACCACCTCGAGGGCTTCGGATCCCAGCTCGAAGCGCAGCTCGACCTGGTGGCCGTCGCCCATCTCGATCAGGGTGGCGCACAGCTCGTCGACCGCGATGCGGAAGTCCTCCACCTCTTCCAGCGGCAGGCCGCAGGTGGTGGCGACCCCGCTGGCCATCAGGCGGGCGAGGCGCATGTAGCGGCTGTCCGCGGGGAGGGAGAGCTCGATGCGACCGGCGAGCGGATCCATGGTCCTTCTTTCAGCCGTCTGGCTGTGGTTACCCGCGAAGGAGCGGCCGAACACGCCGTCCGGTCGATTCCCGGAGGCGGTCACCGGGCCTCCAGCACGAGGACGGCGCCCCCGCCGGGCAGCGGGTGCACCAGGGCGATCTCGCCGGCGCCGCCGTCGCCGCCGGCCGCCCGGCCGCCCTCGAGCCGGGCGGTGACCCGGTCGTACAGCTCGTCGGGCACCGCCGAGGACAGCGGCTTGCCCACCGCCGCGCCGTCCAGGCGCAGGGCGGCGGCCCGGGACAGGGCCCGGATGCGGCGCTCGTCGTCGACAACCAGCACCGTCGCCTCACCATGGTCCAGGAGCACGTCGACCAGCGACTCGAGGTCGTCGGTCGCCCGGCGGCGATCGGTGAGTTCCGCGACGAGCTGGTCCATCTGGGTGGTGGCCTCCTCGACTCGGGCGCGAAGCTCGGCGATCAGCCTGGTGGGGTCGTCGGCGTCGGTCATCGTGACACGTCGAGATGATCCTAGGACTCGGGGACGGCTCACCCCTACCCGGCCCAGGGCCGGCCGATCCGCGCCGTGGCCCGGTCGCGGGTGTAAGCGGGCTCGCGACCGGGAACGGATGTCACGTGCCGACCGCCCCCGCCCTGGCCCGCGAGATGCGACGCGGGCGGCGGGCGCTCGTCGCCTCCCACGCCGTCTCCGACCGGGCCCGGGCGCTGCTGACCATCCCCGCCGACCGGGTGGAGCGCCGGTGGCTGGCGGGTGACGCCGTGCGGCCCGCCGTCGACGTCGAGCTGTGGGACCTGCACGTCCGCTACGGCCGCGACCGGGACGAGGCGGTGCTCATCACCCTGGTCGACCGCTACCGCCCCCACGCCGAGGCCCTGGCCCGGCGCCACTACCGGCGGGGCGAGCCCATCGACGACCTGACCCAGGTGGCGTACGAGGCGCTGATGCTGGCGCTGCGCCGGTTCGACCCCGGCATGTCCAAGCCGTTCCTGGGCTTCGCCAAGCCCACCATCGTGGGCTCGCTGCGCCGGCACATCCGCGACACCGGCTGGGCCATCCGGGTGCCCCGCCGGGTCCACGAGCTGGCCAGCCCGGTGCGCGACGCCCAAGAGCTGCTCACCCACGACCTCGGCCGCCCCCCGAGCCCCGGCGAGGTCGCCGACTTCATCGGGGTGGACGAGCGCGAGGTGCTCGAGGCCATGACGGCCGGGGACGCCCGCATGACCACCTCGCTCGACGCCCCCGACCCGGCCAGCGGGCTGCAGGCCGAGCAGGTCATCGGCCGGCCGGACCGGGGCTTCGTCGGCATCGAGAACCGCACGGCGCTCGTCCAGAGCCTCGACCGGCTGTCGGACGACGACCGCGAGCTGCTGCAGATGTACTTCGTCGAGGAGCGCACCCAGTCCCAGATCGCCGAGGTGCTGGGGTGCAGCCAGATGCAGGTGTCCCGCCTGCTGCGCCAGGCCGTGCGCCAGCTGCGCCGGCACATGCTCGAGTCCTGAGCGACCTCGGCGGAGATCCGCGACATCGCCCGTTAATGGGCCGATCTGACGGGTAGCCAGTGGGTGTCCCGACGGTCTCACCATGGGGAGCGAGACAGATGGCCTGGACCACCTACCGCGACCGGACCACCTACGCCTGGCAGGACGTGCCCGCCGACGTCGTGCCCAGCGACCGGGAGATGAAGTCGGCGCTGGTGCATCGGCTCAACGAGAACCTCTACACCCAGGACGCCCAGATCCGGGTCGATGTCGACCACCGGGTGATCGTGCTCGACGGCGAGGTCGAGTCCCCCGACGCCAGGCGGGCGGCCGGCGACGACGCCTGGGACACCCCGGGTGTGATGGACGTGAGCAACCAGCTGGTGGTGGCGGGAGCGCCCACCTGAGCGACCCCGTCCGGGTCGAGGGCGAGGGCCCGATCCGACCGCCGGTCGGCCTGTCCGGTCAGAAGATCGACAGGTCGACCTCCATCCCCGACAGCACGGCCCCCGCGGTGGTGAACGTGTCCGGCCGCACCAGGAAGTGCTGGGCCATGGCGTGGGCGTCCCGCAGCCGCCGGGCCAGCGGGCTGGAGGCGTAGACCGCCCCGCCCCCGCCGTGGTGATGGGCCGTGTCGACCACCGCCACCGCCGTGGCCGTCGCCCAGGCGGCCGTGGCCCGCACCCGGGCCCGCTCCTCGGGCGCGAGCGGCGCCCCCGCCTGCGCCGACCGCCAGGCGGCGCCGGCGTCGGCGTAGAGCAGGGCCCGGGCCGCCCGCAGCCGGGCGTCGGCGGTGGCCAGGTCGTGGTGGAACGTCGGGTCGCCGGACATGGCGCGGTCGGCCAGCAGCGGCACCCGCTCCCCCGCCACCGCCAGCACGTCGTCGAGCGCGCCCTGGGCCACGCCCAGCGCCACCGCCGAGAGCAGCAGCGCGTACAGCGCCGGCGGCGGCAGCCGTACCACCGGCACGTCGACGGCCGGCGGCCCCTCGAAGGTGAGGAAGGTGCGCTCGGCCGGCAGCACCACGCCGTCGGCCACGAAGTGGTGGCTGCCGGTGCCCCGCAGGCCGAGGGCGTCCCAGGTGTCCTGGATCTCGACGTCCTCGGGCGCCAGCAGCACGGTGCGCATGCGGGGGCCGTCGCCGGCCTCGATCGTGTTGGCGTACAGCCAGGTGGCGTGCTCGCACCCGCTGGCGAACGCCCACCGGCCGTCCACCCGGAAGCGGCCGTCGCCCTCGGGCGTGGCCGTGCCGCTGGGGCTGAACACGCCGGCGATCACGGGGTCCGCGTCGCCGCCGAACACGGCGTCGAAGGTGGCCCGGGGCAGGCCGGCGAGGTCGCACCAGGAGGTGGCCCCGATGGTCACGGTCCAGCCCACCGACCCGTCGGCCCTGGCCAGCGCCTCGCTGACCCGCAGGGCGTCGGACAGGTCGGCGCCGAGCCCGCCGTGGCTCGGCGGGCGCACCAGCCGGAAGCAGCCGGCGGCGGCCAGGTCGGCGAGCAGGTCGGCCGGCAGGCGCCGGGCCGCCTCGATCTCCGGTGCCCGGGCGGCGATCGCCGGCGCCAGCCGGTCGACGCCGGCCAGCACGTCCTCGGCCGTGGTCGGCCCGGGTGCGGTCGTGGTGGTCGTCATCGGGCGACCGTACGGGTGGCCTGCCGCCGCCCGCATCGCCCGCACCCGCCATCGCGGCCGGCCGCGTGGTGCATCCGCACCACGCGGCGCGGGTCAGACCAGGTCGTGCTCGTAGGCGTAGGCGGTGGCCGCCGCCCGGGACGACAGGCCGAGCTTGGTGAAGATGTTCTGGAGATGGCGGCCCACCGTGTGCTCGCTGATGACCAGGGCGGCGCCGATCTCGCGGTTGGTCCGGCCGGTGGCCACCAACCGCAGCACCTCGCACTCCCGGCCGGTCAGCGGGCCCGCCAGCCGGCCCGGGGCCGCACCGGCGCGGGCGGCCAGCGCGTCGAGGTCGGGCCGGGCGCCCAGCCTCTCGAAGACCGCCCGGGCCGCGCCCAGCTCGAGGTCGGCGGCATCGTCGTCGCCGAGCGCCCGGCACGCCAGCCCTATGGGGACCCGGGTGCGGGCGGCCTCGTACGGCATGGCGAGCGCTCGGAAGCCGGCCCAGGCCGGGCGGAGCCACCCGAGGGCGCCCGGCGCGTCGCCGGCGGCCAGCGCCACCGCGCCGGTGGCCCGCCCGGCGAGGGCTCGCAGGTACGGGGCGTCGCGGGCGGCGGCGACGGCGTCCAGGGCCTCGGCCGCCCGGCGAGCGCCGCTGGTGTCGCCCGCCGCCAGCCGGATGTCGACCTCGGCCGCCGCGAGGTCCGGGCGCCCGCCCGGCCCCGGGACCTCGGCCGCGGCCCGGGCGATGGCGGTCACGGCCGCGTCGACCCGGCCCTGGGCCAGGCGCAGCAGCGCCAGGCCGGGCTGGGGGTCGCGGCCGTGCTCGCTCGCCTCGCGGTAGGCGGCCTCGGCCGCGCCGACCTCGCCCCGCAGCCGACAGAGCTCGGCCTGCTGGTAACGGGCCACGCCCAGCGCCGGATGGACCGGGTCCGACAGCCAGGCGCCGGCGTCGGCGGCCACCGCCGCCGCCCGGGCCCAGTCGCCGTGGACCTGGAGGACCTGCGACCGGTGGACCAGGCACTGGCCCCGGTAGGGCACCAGGTCGGGCTGGGCGTCGCACCACCGGCCGAGCGCGTCGGTCCACTCGGCTGCCCGCCGGATGTCGTGGAGGGCGATGCACACCTCGATCACCGCGCAGTAGACGATGCCCGCCATCACCGGGGACACCTGGCCGGCGGTCACCGCCACCATGGCCTCGTCGAGCAGCGACACGCCGGCGCCCACGTCGTCGCCGACGATGGCGGCCTCGCCCCGGCCGAGGAGCGCCAGGGCCTCGAGGTCCGGGTCGCCGGTCGCCGCCGCGATCCCGCCGGCCGCCGCGTACAGGGCGTCCCCGGTGGCGGCGTCGCCGGCGCCGAGCGCGGCCATGGCCGCCGGGACCATGAGGTAGCCCCGGGCCGCGCCGCCCGGCCCGGCCTCGGCGACCAGCCGGTCGGCCCGGGCCAGCCAGCCGTTGGCCGGCGCGGCCTCGCCCCGCAGCATGAGCCCGAACCCGATCCAGAAGGCGCACAGCGCGGCCCGGTCGGCGTCGCCCCGGGCCAGGTGCTCGCCATGGGCCCGGTCCCAGGCCCGGACGCTGTCGTCGTCGTGGCCCGCGAGCAGGGCGGCGACGGCCAGGCGTTCGAGGTCGGCGGCCTCGGTGGCCTCGGCGAGCAGTGCATGGGCCTCGCCCCACGCCTGGCGGTCGAAGGCCTGCCGCCCCCGCTCGATGGCGCCGGTCATGGCGCGAGTCTGGCAGCCGCCCGCCCCGGCGCCGCGC
>DASXRH010000051.1:0-4218 GCA_036506715.1 Acidimicrobiales bacterium | reverse complement strand
CGCCTACCTCGAGCGCACCATCCTCCAACCCCACGGGCTGCGGCTGAAGCTGACCGTGGCCGGCGACACCCACCACTACTCGCGCTACGAGCACGAGGGGGCCGAGGAGGAGATCGGACCCGCCCACAAGATCACGGCCGGCGGCGGCGGGGCCTTCCTCCACCCGACCCATGTGCTGCCCGACGACGCGGAGATCGGCGTGAACCCCGACGACCCTGCGGCCGTGGCCCGCTACGAGATGCGCTCGGCCTACCCGTCGCGGGCCCGGTCGCGGTGGCTGTCGTGGCGGGCGCTGCTGCTGGCCTGGCGCAATCCGAGCTTCATGGTGGTGCCGGGCATCGTGACGCTGGCGGCGCTGTGGACCGTGCAGTTCGGGCTGCGCAGCCTCGAGCGGCGCGGCGGGAGCTTCGCCGAGGCCGGCGCCCACTGGGGGTGGACCGACCTGGCGGGCGGCCTGTTCCGCACCTCGATCTCGGCGGTGACGCTGCTGGTGCTGTTCGGCGGGCTGTTCGCGTTCGCCGAGGCGCCCCAGTGGGCGTCGTCGGGCGGTGCCCGGCTCACGGCCAAGGCGGTGATGGCGTTGATCCACCTGGGTCTGCAGGTGGTGGCCATCGCCACCGTTCTGCTGGTGGCGCTACGGGCGGCGTCGGGGCAGGACGACTGGCGCTACGCGGTGGTGGCCAGCGTGGTGGCGTTCTGCCTGGGCGGCCCGGTGGGGGCCACGGTGGTCGGCCTCTACCTGGCGCTGGCGCTGGCCACGCCCGGCCTGGGCGCCCACCCGAACGAGGCGTTCGCCGCCGCCCGCATCACCGGGTGGAAGAACTTCCTGCGCATGCACATCGACCGGGACGGGGTGCTCACCGTCTACGCCATCGGCATCGATCGGTCGGTCAAGCGGCGCCACTGGCGGGCGGTGCCCGCCGCCGACGACCCCGAGGCGGCCTGGATCGCCCCCGCGCCGGCCCGCCGCGAGCCGCCGGTCCGCCTCATCGAGAGCATCACCCTGCACTAGCGGACCAGGCCCTCCCGCCAGGCGACGGCCACGGCCGAGGCCCGGTCGCCCACATCCAGCTTGCGGTACAGGTTGCGGGTGTGGGTGCGGACCGTCTCCGTGGACAGGCCCATCTGCTCGGCGGCTCCCCGCGGGGTCACGCCCTGGCCCAGCAGCGTGAGCAGCTCGGCCTCCCGGCGGGTGAGGCCCAGGTGGGCGCCGGGCCAGTCGCCGAGGTCGATGGTGCGGGCGGCCATGAGCGTGGCCTCGGTGGCCAGCCGGGGGTCGACGACGACCTCGCCGTCGCCCAGCCGCACGAGCATGTCGACCAGGTCGGCCGGCTTCGCCGACTTGAGCAGGTAGCCCCGGACGCCGACGCGCAGCGCCTGGAGCATCAGCCGCAGGTCGTCGGCGTCGGTGAACACGGCCACGGCGAACGGCGGGTCCTGGGCCAGGACCTTCACCGCGGCGTCGATGCCCCCGGCGGCGCGGGAGAAGGCATCGATGAGCATCACGTCGGCGAAGTCGCTCGTGTCGGCGGCGAACGTGATCTCGGGGTCGCCCTCGGCGGTGCCGACCACCTCGACCTGCGCGTCGAAGGCCAGCAGCATGGCCCGCAGGCCCTCGATGATGATGTGGTCGTCGTTCGCCAGCACGACGCGTACCGGGCCGCGTACGGGAACGTGGGCCATGGGTAGGCTCCTCTCGCCGGCTGCTGCTGCGCGTCGTCACATCGCTACCCGAAGCGGTCGCGCACCACACGCCGGCCATCGGGGGATGGTTGACTACCCACAACGCGGTATTCGCATGCGCCGGCGGGCATGCAATCATGCGGACCCGGCGCACAGCGCCAGTTCAGGGAGGAAACGCTGGACCGCATCATGCGCCGGGCACTGGGGCTCGGCGTACCCCCATCTTCAGGGAGTCCGGGCGGGCCGTGAGCGAGGACAACACCGCGCTGGCCCCACCGCCGCCCACGCCGCCGTCGGGCACGTCGATGGGCGCGCTCGGGCGGTTGGCGTCCGAGCTCGACCCCGCCGCGGAGTGGCGGCTGCTCCTGGTCGAGGACGACGACGGCGACGCCCTGCTGGTGCGCGAGCTGCTGGCCGACGGCCTGCCCGGCGCCCGGGTCGAGCGGGTCACCACCCTGGCCGAGGCCCGCCGGGCCGTGCGCCACGTCGACTGCGTGCTGCTCGACGTGGGCCTGCCCGACGCCGCCGGCACCGTCGGGGTCGAGCAGCTGGTGGCCGACGCCCCGGACACCGCGGTCGTGGTTCTCACCGGCGCGGCCAGCGAGCGCCTGGGCATCGGGGCGGTGGCGGCCGGCGCCCAGGACTACCTGGTCAAGGGCCGGGTGGACGACCAGCTGCTGGCCCGGTCGGTGCGCTACGCGGTCGAGCGCCAGCGGGCGGCGCGCCTGACCCGCGACCTGTTCGAGGCCGAACGGCGGCGGGCCGACATCACCCGTATGGAGCGGGCGCTCACCCCGCCCCTGCTGCTGCACTCCCCCGACGTCGAGGTCACGAGCCGCTACCGGGCCGGACGGGAGGGCGCCGAGCTGGGCGGCGACTTCTACGACGCCGTCGAGGCGGGCGACGGCGAGATCGCCGTGCTCATCGGCGACGTCGCCGGCCACGGGCCCGACGCCGCCGCCGTGGCCGCCCGGCTGCGCAGCGCCTGGCGGGCGCTCACGCTCGCCGGCCTGCCCCAGCGCCGTGTGCTGGCCACGCTGGACACGTTCCTGCGCACCGAGGTCGAGGCCATGACCTTCGCCACGGTGAGCACCCTGGTCATCCCGCCCGACCGGGGCACCGGCGTCCTGCTCATCGCCGGCCACCCGCCCCCGCTGCTGCTCGGCCCGCCGGTGCGGACCGTCGGCGAGGGCGAGCACGGCCATCTCCTGGGCGTCATGCCCCAGCCGGCCTGGACCCCGGTGGCCGTCCCGCTGGGCCGGGGCTCGGCCGTGCTGCTCTACACCGACGGGCTGATCGAGGGCCGGGTCGCCCCCGGCGCCGCCGAGCGGTTCGGCATCGAGCGCCTCATCGCGCTCACCGACGAGCTGACCCGGGCGGGCGTGTCCGCAGCGGGCCTGCTCGACGGGCTGCTGGCCGAGGTCCAGGCCCGCAACGGCGGCCCGCTGGCCGACGACGTGGCGCTGTGCCTCGTGGCGATCCCCGGGGCCGGTCCCGATGGCGGGTGACCCGGTGACCCCCGCGGTCGGCGGGCCCGTCCCCGAGCCGGCCCTCACGGACATCGGGCCCGCCGACCGGGCGCCGCGGCTGCCCCGATGGCCGCTGCGGGCCCGGCTCGCGGCCCTGCTGGCGGTCGTCGGCACGCTGCTGGTCGGCACGCTGGCGGCCCAGCTCGTCCTCCAGGCCCGCCAGCGCGACATCCGCAACGAGCTGTTGACCGAGATCGACCCGGCCCGGGTGGCCACGGCCGACCTGCGGGCCGCGGCGGTCGATCAGGAGACCGGCGTGCGGGGCTTCGCCCTCACCGACGACCCGCAGTTCCTCGAGCCGTACGACGAGGGCGGCGCCGCGGCCGACACCGCCATCGCCCGCCTGCGCCGGCTGGTGGCCGACCGGGCCGGCGTCGACCCGCTGATCGACACCGTCGAGGACCGGCTCGCCACCTGGCGCACCACCATCGGCGACCCGGTCGTGGCCGCCGCCGGCCAGGGCCGGCCCGTCGCCGCGTCCGACCAGTTCGAGCAGCAGGGCAAGGCGCTGTTCGACGACCTGCGGGCCGCGGTCGACGACATCGACGCCCGCCTGGCCGACCTCCGGCGGGCCGCCCGCGACGACCTCGACACCTACGCCCGCTACGCCACGATCGCCATGGTCGTCCAGGCCGCCGGGCTGGTGGTGTCCGGCATCGTCATCGTGGTCGCCCTGGCCCGGGTGGTGGTCGGGCCCATCGAGCGGCTGGGCCGTGACGCCCGGGTCGTGGCCGGCGGCGACCTCACCCACCGGGTGCAGGGCGACCGGTCGCCCGATCTGGTGCGGCTGGGGGCCGACGTCGACGGCATGCGCCGCCGCATCCTGGCCGAGGTCGACCTGCTCAACGCGGCCACCGCCGACCTCGCGCAGAAGGCCGACGAGCTGGCCCGGTCCAACGCCGACCTCGAGCAGTTCGCCTACGTCGCCTCCCACGACCTCCAGGAGCCGCTCCGCAAGGTGTCGGGCTTCTGCCAGCTGCTGCAGATGCGCTACGCCGACCAGCTC
>DASXRH010000050.1:0-2644 GCA_036506715.1 Acidimicrobiales bacterium | reverse complement strand
CCGGCCCCGCCGTCGCCGGCCGGCGGCTGAACGGCCAGGCCCGCTTGGCCGCGGCGGTCGCCCGGGCCACCCCGGGGATCTGCTGGCTGGCCTGGCCGGCGCGGGAGGCCTGCTCGCGGGCCTTCTCCAGCAGGTGCCGGGCCCAGGCGAACTCGGTGCCGAGCACCGCCAGCCCGGCGATCACCAGCACGATGCCGGGGCCAGGGGTCACGAACATCACGAGCCCGAGCGCCAGCAGGGCCAACCCCACCACCAGCACCGCCATCCGCTTGCTGCTGCGCCCGATGAACCGGAGGACATCCGCCACTCGCTGCATCCCCGCACACTACCGGCGCCCCCCTCACCAGGGACGACGCCCCCCGGGGATCCCGGCGCCCGGGTGCGTGGCGCCGGCCCCGCCGGCGGTAGCCTGACGGCATGGTCCTGATCGTCACCGAGTCCGCCCGGGACAAGATCCTCGAGCTGCGGTCCCAGGAGGACGACCCCGAGACGCTGGGCCTCCGCATAGAGGTCACCGGCGTCCAGGGCGTCGAGTACACCTACGACCTCACCTTCGACCCGCTGGCCGACGCCGACGAGGCTGCCGGCGACCTGGTCGAGGAGTCGGGCCCCCTCCCGGTCATCATCCCCGGCGACAGCGTCGACTCGCTGCGGGGCGCCACGCTCGACCTGCCGTCGACCGGCCAGCAGGGTCTCGTGCTGCGCAACCCCAACCGGCCCGACCCCCTGTCGGGCGCCCACCTCGAGCTCACCGGCTCGGTGGAGGACAAGGTGCGCCAGCTGCTCGACGGTCAGATCAACCCGGCGCTGGCCATGCACGGCGGGTTCGCGGCGCTCGACCGGGTCGAGGGCGAGACCGTGTACGTGACGATGGGCGGCGGCTGCCAGGGCTGCGCGGTGTCGGCCATGACGCTGCGTGAGGGAATCGCCCGTTCCATCAAGGAGGCCATCCCCGAGGTGGTCGACGTGGTCGACACCACCGACCATGCCCTGGGCGAGAACCCCTACTACGCGTAAGTCGCAAGGACTTCGCGCGAAGCGTTACCTTTTGCCCATGCCTGCCGATAACACATGTGACAGGCGACACCTGCTCGACTAAGGTGACCTCTGTTCCGCTGGGGGCGACCAGGGGGAGAGGCCCGGGCCGGAGACATCCGGTCCGGGCCTTGTCGCGTCTGGCGGGCTAGCCGCGGCGAGTGACCAGGTCACGGGCAGTGGCCGTGACCCCGGCGGCGTCGAGACCGAAGGACGCGAGGATCGCGTCGGGCTTCCCGTGCGGGATGAACTGCACCGGCACGCCCAGCACCGACAGCCGGGGGGTGCGCCCGCCGGCCTGCCGGACCTCGGGCCGGCAGGCCCGCTCGGCGAGCCGACCGGCGATCGCGGCGCCGATGCCGCCCTCGCGGTAGCCGTCCTCGAGGGTCACGACCGCAGGGTGGGCGAAGGCGTCGTCGAGCATGCCGTCGTCGAGCGGCTTGGCCACCCGCACGTCCCACACCGTGGCCTCGACGCCCTCGGCCGCCAGCGCGTCGGCGGCGGCCCGGGCGGCGGCCAGCATCTTGCCCACCGACAGCAGGCACACGTCCCGGCCGGACCGGACCTTGCGGGCCAGCAGCCCCGAGCCGACCTCGTCGACCTCGGTGTCGTCGGGCGGCATGGTCTTCGGGAAGCGGATGACCGCCGGTCCGCCGGTGCACAGCTCGAGGGCGTCGTGGAGCATGATGCCCAGCTCGTGGTACGAGGACGGGGCGAAGATGGTCATGCCCGGCACCTTCGACAGCAGCACCATGTCGAGCACGCCGTGGTGGCTGGCACCGTCGTCGCCGGTGATGCCGGCCCGGTCGAGGCAGAACACGACCGGCTGGCCGTGCATGGCCACGTCCAGGTTGACCTGGTCGATCGCCCGGGTCAGGAACGTCGAGTAGATGGCGACGACGGGCCGCAGGCCGCCCATGGCCATGCCGGCCGCGGCGGTGACCGCGTGCTGCTCGGCGATGCCCACGTCGAAGAACCGGTCGGGGAACCGCTCCTTGAACGGCAGCAGCCCGGTCGAGTCGGGCATGGCGGCGGTGATGGCCACCAGCTCGGGCCGGTGCTCGGCCTCCTTGACCACGGCCTCGGTGAAGGCGGCCGTGTAGCTGCCCGGCTTGGCCTCGCCCAGGTCGTGGAGCCGCTTGATCGGGTCGCGCTCGGCCGGCTCGTAGCCCCGGCCCTTCTGGGTGCGGACGTGGACGACGATGGGGCCGTCGTACTCGCCGGCGTTGCGCAGGGCGCTCTCGAGGCCGGCGATGTCGTGGCCGTCGAACGGGCCGGTGTAGCGCACGCCCAGCATCTCGAAGAACGCCGGGGGCTCGAACATCTCGCGCAGCGCGGCCAGCGCCCCCTCGACCCCCCGCTCGAGGTGCTCGCCCACCAGCGGGACCTCGTGCAGCAGGCGGTCGAGCCGGGCCCGGTTGCGCACGTAGGACGGGTTGAGGCGGAGGCGCCCCAGGCTCTCGCCCAGCTTGGACACGGTGGGGGCGTAGCTGCGGCCGTTGTCGTTGAGGATGATGACGGCCCGGCTGTCGGAGTGGCCCAGGTTGTTGAGCCCCTCGAACGCCATGCCGCCGGTCAGCGAGCCGTCGCCGATGACCGCCACGACCCG
>DASXRH010000049.1:0-2576 GCA_036506715.1 Acidimicrobiales bacterium | reverse complement strand
CTCGGTGAGCAGCCGGACCCGGTCGCGCACCAGGTCGGCGATGGGGCGGAGCACGGCCTCGGTGGCCTCGCCGTGCGTGAAGTAGGGCCGTGCCCGCTCGACGAACGTGTCGGCGTCGAGCGCCCGGATGTACTCGGCATTGACGTGGGACAGCTTGCGGGTGTCGAAGAACGCGGGCGACGGCGTGACGTCCTCGAGCCGGAACAGGTCGACGATCTCGGCCAGCGGCCGGATCTCGATGCCGTCCTTGGGCCCCCACCCGAGCAGCGCCAGGTAGTTGACCATGGCCTCGGGCAGGTGGCCGCTCGCCTGGAAGGCGTCGACCGCCATGGCGTCGCGCCGCTTGGACAGCTTCTTGCGGCCCTCGTCGACGAGCACCGGCAAGTGGGCGAACACCGGCCGGTGGTCGAGGCCCAGCGCCTCGCCGATGAGCAGGTACTTGGGGGTGCCGTTCAGGTGCTCCTCGCCCCGGACCACGTGGGTGATGCCCATGTCGGCATCGTCGACCAGGTTGGCCAGCAGGAACGTCGGGGTGCCGTTCGACCGCAGCAGCACGAAGTCCTCGAGCTTGGCGTTGTCGAACGTGACCGTGCCCCGGATGAGGTCGGTGAACGACGTCGCGCCCGTGTCGGGGACCCGGAAGCGCAGGGCGGTGCCCGGCCCGGGCGCCAGCCCCAGGTCGCGGCAGTGGCCGTCGTAGCCCGGCGGGCCGCCCCGGTCGCGGGCCCGCTGCTGGATCTGCTCGGGCGTGCAGTCGCACCAGTAGGCCCGGCCGGCGGCCTGCAGCTGCTCGGCCGCCTTGGTGTAGAGGTGGAGGCGGTCGCTCTGGTAGACGGGCTCGCCGTCCCACCCGAGGCCCAGCCAGGTGATCTGGTCGAGGATGTCCTGGGTGAGCTCGGGCCGGTTGCGCTCGGTGTCGGTGTCCTCGATGCGGAGCACCATCTCGCCGCCCGTCTGCCGCGCGATCAACCAGTTGTAGAGCACGGTGCGCGCACCGCCGACGTGGAGGTACCCCGTCGGGGACGGGGCGAACCGGAGGCGGGTGGGCGCGGCCGACATCGCCGGTCAGGGTATCCCCGGGGTGTGACGGTCTCTCAGCGCCGGACGGCCGGCGCGGCCCGGCGCGGCTGCGGCGGCCCGGGGTCCGACGGCTCGTCGGGGCCGGCGCCGCCCCCCGCGTCCGCACCGGAGGCCGCGCTGCGATCGGCGATGCCCAGCTCGGCCCGCAGGTCGTCGAGCAGCGGGTCCACGCTCTCGAGGTCGACCTCGTCCTCGAGGGCCTCGTCGTCGACCGGCTCGACGCCCGGGGTGTCGCCGGGCGCGGCGGCCGCCGCCTCCGCGCGGGCGGCGCGGGCGGCCTGCTCGGCCCGCGCCACCAGGTCGCCGGGCGGGGCGGCCAGCGCGGTCACGGTCTCCTCGACCGCCGCCTGCAGCCGGGCGGCCCGGCGGCCGCCGATGGCGGCGAGGTGCGTGGCGGCGGCCTGGCGGAGGGCGGCGACGTTGGCGGCCAGGCCGGCCTCGGCCCGGCGCCGGGTCTCGTCGGCCGCGTGCAGCTGGGCCTCCGCGTCGGCGGCCCGGGCCCGGCCGTCGCGCCAGCGCATGGCGAACACCCGGGCGGCGCCGGTCCAGCGGGCGGCGTCGGCCCGCTGCCCAGCCCGGGCCGACTCCTCGGCCTGGCCGAGGGCCCGGGCGGCCAGTGCCCGGCCGTCGGCGGCCTCGGCCGTGGCGGCGGCGGCGTCCTCGGCCAGGCCCACGCGGGCGCCCGCCATCCGGGCGATCTCGTCGCGCAGCTGGCGGTCGCGGGCATCGGCGGCGGCCACGGCCTCCTCAAGGGCCCGGCGGGCGTCGGCGGGCCGGGGCGGTGGGCCGGAGGGTGGGCCGGTCGGTGGGTTCCAGTTCGCTGGCGGCATGGATCACCCCTCTGGAGACCTGATGGGCCGGGGAGCTGCACACTCGCAACGTAGGGTGGCCATGAGTCTACGGAATGCGGCCGCCGCGTTGGGGATCGGAGCTCACCCGCCCCCGGCCAGGTGGTCGAGCAGCAGCGCGTTGAGCCGGTCGGGCGCCTGTTCCGCCACCCAGTGGCTGACGCCGTCGAGCACCTCGAACCGGTAGGGCCCGTCGACGAAACGCCCCGTCGCCTCGGCCGCCTCGCGCCCCAGCGCCGGATCCTCTGTCGACCACACGTACATGGTCGGTACGGTGATCGGCCCCAGTCCCTCGACCAGCGACAGGTCGGCGGCCCGGTACCAGTTGAGGGCGGCGCCCAGCGCCTCGGGGGTGCCCAGCGCCTCGACGTAGGGCTCGCCCTTGCCCTCGGGCATGCCGCTGGCCGCGAACAGCATCCGGAAGAACTGGGCGTCGTCGGCCAGGAAGCCGTTCTCGGACCCCTCGGCCCGGAAGATCTCGAAGTAGCCCGACCGCTGGGCCTGGTCGCCGCCCAGGTTGCCGGACAGGGCCAGGCCCATCGCCGCCGGATGGGGCGTCGACACGACGGTCAGGGTGCGCAGCCGGTCGGCGTGGCGCCCGCCCACCTGCCACGCCACGGCCCCGCCCCAGTCGTGGCCGACCAGGTG
>DASXRH010000048.1:0-3896 GCA_036506715.1 Acidimicrobiales bacterium | reverse complement strand
GCGCTCGTCCCGCCAGCGGAGCCGGACCCGCATGCCGGTGCGCATCCGGTCGGGGGACCCGGCGTCGACGGCGTGCAGCAGCCCGGTGTCGGCCCCGTCCATCCGCACCAGCGCCCACGCGAAGGGGCGGTCGAGGGGCTGGTTGGCGCGGGGCGCCGGCTCCCACGACCAGGTGGTCACGGTGCCGGTCTCCCCCAGCTCGACCAGCTCGGTCAGCTCCTCGCTGGTCACCGGGTCGTACTCGACCGGCGGGCACAGCACCCGCCCGTCCGCGGTCCGCACGCCCACCACCAGGCCCTCCCGCAGGCCGGTGAGGAAGGCGCTCTGCACGGGCCCCACCGTGCGCTTGAACGGGTACTCGAGCACGAGCGGCGCCGACAGGATCTCCGCGTCCGGCATGCCACCTCTCTCCGAAAGTGAAACAAGTTCTACTTTCGTTGGTTTAGCAGAGCCGACGGAGGGTGCGGAAACTCGCCGCCCGGTGGCCGCTCAGAGCGGTCGGGCGACCCCGCGGCAGGCGCGATGCGGGGGGCCCGCAGGCCCCCCGGCATCGCGCTGGTCAGTGGTGGCGGTCGTCAGGCCTCGCGGCGCCGCCGGCGGCTGACGATGCCGAAGGTGGCACCGATGGCCAGCAGCACCAGGGCCAGCGCCACCAGCAGCAGCGACTGGGCGCCGGTCTTCGGCAGGTGGCCGCCGGTCGGCTGCGTCGTCGGGACCGTGGTCGGCGTGGTCTCGACGACCGCCGGCGTCGGGGTGGTCGGCGCCGGGGTGGTCACCTCGGGCGTGGTCGGCGGCGTCTCGGAGGTGGGAGTCGTCGGCGTCGTGAACTCGAGGCCGATCTGCACCTCCACCTCGTTGGGCGTGACCACGGCGAACGCCATGTCCTGGCGCTCCGGGCTGGTGTAGGCCTTGGCCTCGGACTCGAGGCCCGACGCAGTCGCCGACAGGGAGACCGTGCCGGGGGCGTCGGAGGTGAGCCACAGCTCGTCACCGTCGTGGGCCGGGCCCTCGAACGGCGTGCCGTCCTCGTTGTGGACCGTGAGGCCCGGGCCCGGGGTCAGCTCGACGGAGGTGGCCGTGGTGTGGACCACGAACGGCCCGACCAGCTCGTTGGGCAGCGCCTCGGTGTCGGACGGGCCCTCGATAGTGAGGGTCACCTTGCCGCCCGGCGAGGGCAGGACGCCGTCCTCGATCGCCTTCAGGATCGTGGCGTAGTTCGCCTCGACGGTGGCGGTGTCGGTGTAGGGCAGCAGGTCGAAGCCGTTGGCGAAGTGCCAGATGGCGGCCTGGGTGCCGGCGGCCTTCTCGTTGTCCCTGCCGGTCAGCTCGTAGCCCTCGGGGCCGTCGCCGGTCGGGAAGTAGTTGGCCAGGATCTTGGCGACCTTGTCGGAGTTGGCGATGCCCGCCTCGGCCCAGGCGGTGCCGTCGAGCACGTCGCCTGCACTGATGCCCTGGAAAGCGTCGATGCAGTAGGCGAAGGTGAAGTCATCGGCCCCGTCGACCGTCAGCATCTGCAGGCCGGTCTTGAAGACGATGTGCGGGCCCACCCCGTCGTGGAAGTCGCCCTTGACGTCCCACGTGACCTCGGAGTGGTCCACGAAGGTGGCGGTGCTGCCGGGGTCCTCGGCCGAGGCCGGCCCGGCGAGGGTGCCGACCAGGCCCGCGGCGACCGCGAGGCTGGCGACGACGGCGGCTGCCGCGCGTCGTCGCGTGGCAGCGCGTTGGGCAATGGTCATCTCTCTCCCCAAGCTTTGGGTGCCGGTGCGTGGGCGCACCATCGACATCGTTGTCGGGGCCCGGTTTCGCTCTGGCTCCCCACGAGTGCAGCGACCAGCTCCGCCCGCGGTTCTCCGCCTGCCCCAGCGACGGTCTGTCCGCCGTACGCCGCCGGTGAACCTAACACGCAAGCTCGATGTCATACGACATCCCCAGACGACAACTAGATGACAACGCGTTGAGCAGGGACGTCGATGCCTCTCGGCCTGTGGCGCGTCGAGGGACCCGCACATGGCGGGTCCCTCGGGCGAACTCGTCCGGACTCAGAACGTGATGACGGAGCGGATGACCGTACCCGCGATCAGGTCGGACACGGCGTCGTTGACGTCGTCGATGGCGATCCTGCGGCTGATCATGCCCTCGAGGTCGAGGCGCCCGTTCTTCCACAGGTTCAACATGCGGGCGAAGTCGGAGCGGACGTCGGCCGAGCCGTAGTACGAGCCCTTCAGCGTCTTCTCGTCGAAGAACAGCTCGAAGGCGTTGAACGTGAGCTGCTTGTCGAGCCCGCCCACCCCGATGACGGTGGTGACCCCGCCGCGGCGGGTGGCGTCGTACGCGGCCCGCATCGTCTGCGGAAGGCCGATGGCCTCGAAGGCGAAGTCGAAGCCGTCGCCGCCGGTGATCGAGGCCTTGGCGCTGTCGAGGCCGTCGGGCTTGACCGCATGGGTGGCCCCGAACCGCTGGGCGTCCTCCAACTTGGAGTCGACCAGGTCGACCGCCACGATCTCGGAGGCCCCGGCCACCCTGGCGCCCTGGATGGCGGAGATGCCCACGCCGCCGCAGCCGAACACCACCACCGACGAGCCGGGGGTGACCTTGGCCGTGTTGAGGGCGGCGCCCACGCCGGTCATGACGCCGCAGCCGACCAGCGAGGCGATCTCGTGGGGGGTCTCGGGGTCGATCTTCACCACGCCCTGCTGGGGCAGGATGATCTCCTCGGCCCAGGTGCCCGTGCCGGCGAAGCCGGCCAGTGGCGCCCCGCCCTGGCTGAAGTGGGGGCGGGCCGCCGCGCCGAACTGGATGTTGATGCACAGGTTGGGCTGCTTGCGGTCGATGCAGAACCGGCACTCGCCGCAGGGGGCGCTCCAGGCCACGATGATGTGGTCGCCGGGCTGCACGCCGGTGACGCCCTCGCCCACCTCGGCGACGATGCCCGCGCCCTCGTGGCCGGGGACGAACGGCGCCGGCTGGGGGATGGTGCCGTTCATGCCCGAGACGTCGGAGTGGCACACGCCGGTGGCCTCGATCTTGACCTTGACCTCGCCCGGCCCGACCGGCCCGAGCTCGACGTCGTCCCTGATCTCGAGCTTCTCGTCACCGGTGTTGCGGAGCACGGCAGCGCGCATGGCGGTCTTCCCCTCGTAGCTGATCGACGATCTCGGCGCAGCGTATCGGTCTGACCCACAGTCAGAAAGTCGTGGTCACCGCCTTGACCGCCCGGTCAGTCCCGCCCTGGTGGGAGCCGTGGGGCAGACTGGACCCCTCAGGTTGGGGAAGGAACGGCGATGGCGGTCACCACACCTCCTGACGGCGACCTGCTGCGCGCCGCCCGCGAGGGCGACGCGGCGGCGGTGGCCGAGCTGTACCGGCGCCACCGGGAGGCGGCGCTGCGGCTGGCGCGGTCCTACCGCCGGGGCGGCGACGCCGAGGACCTCGTCAACGGCGCGTTCGAGCGGGTGCTCGCCGCGCTGCGCCGGGGGTCGGGGCCGGTCGAGGCCTTCCGCGCGTACCTGTTCGTGACCCTGCGCCGGCTGGCCGCCGACCGCCGGGCCGTCCCCGGGCAGGAACCGCTCGACGCCGTGCCCGAAGCCGTGTTGGCCGTCGCCGGGTTGCCCGCGGTGGACGGCGCCGAGCGGGCCCTGGTGACCGCCGCCTTCGCCTCGCTGCCCGACCGCTGGCAGGCCGTGCTCTGGCAGGTGGCGGTGGAAGGCCGCCAGCCCCGGGAGGTGGCCCGGAGCATGGGCCTGCCCGCCAACACCGTCTCGGTGCTGGCCCACCGGGCCCGGGACCGCCTGCGCCGGGCCTACCTCCAGGCCCACGTGGGCCCCGCCGCCGGCGGCGCCTGCGAGCCCCACCGGGCCCGTCTGGGCGGCTACGTGCGGGGCGGGCTCGGCCGCCGC
>DASXRH010000047.1:0-2831 GCA_036506715.1 Acidimicrobiales bacterium | reverse complement strand
GGCGAGGCCCAGCGGGTCAAGCTGTCGAGCGAGCTGGCCAAGCGGTCGACCGGCCACACCATCTACATCCTCGACGAGCCCACCACCGGCCTCCACTTCGAGGACATCCGCAAGCTGTTGACAGTGCTGTCCCGGCTGGTCGACCAGGGCAACACGGTGCTGGTCATCGAGCACAACCTCGACGTCATCAAGACCGCCGACTGGATCGTCGACCTCGGCCCCGAGGGCGGCACCGGCGGCGGCATGGTGGTGGCCACCGGCACGCCCGAGGACGTGGCGGCCGAGCCGGCCAGCTGGACCGGCCAGTTCCTCAGCCGGCTGCTCGACGGCGGCCGCACCGACGTGGCCTGACCGGCCGTCAGCGCGGCGGCGACCAGCCCGGCGGCGCCATCTCGAACCCCGCGAACGTGAACCCGGGGGTCACCGTGCAGCCCACCAGCGCCCACGCCCCGGTGGGGTCGGCCGCCTGCCACGCCCCCGCCGGCACGATGACCTGCGGGACCTGCCCCGCCGCCACGTCGGGCCCGAGCACGATTGTGGCGGTGGGATCGTCGCCAGCCTGGACCGCCAGCCGCAGCGGCGCGCCGGCGTAGTGGTGCCAGATCTCGGTGGCGTCGACCCGGTGCCAGTGCGACCGCTGGCCGGCGGCCAGCAGGTAGTAGATGGCGGTGCCCGCCGGCCGCTCGCCCGGTGCCGCCTGGTGGCGCCAGGTCTCGGCGTACCACCCGCCCTCGGGGTGAGGCCGCATCCCGAGCCGGACCACCAGGTCGGCCACCTCGGGGTCGGTGGGCGGGTCGGCGGTCGCGTCGGGCCCGCGGCCGGGGGCGTCGGCCGGTGAGCCCGGATCGGCCGGCGACGGCGCGGGGTCGGCGGGCGCGTCGGTCATGGGCGCCAGTCTGGCCCGGGAGCGCGCTCGCCAGCCCAGCGGTGCCCACTACGGTCGGGACGCCGCCCGCTCCGGGCGGTGAGCCGGAGACGCCCGCCCGCAGGGAGCCGCGATGAGCCACGCCGTCCACGACGGCCCGCCGGTCGACGCCGGTGCGCCCGGGGCCGGCGGGCGCCGGCGGGGGCTCGACGGGCGGCAGTGGGCCGTCGTCGCCGGGGTGGCGGTGCTGGCGGGGGCCGCCGTGGTAGCGGTGGCGGTCAGCCGGGGCGGCGACGACGGCGGGGCGGCGGCCGCCGGGCCCCGGGTGCGGGACGTGGCGTCGGCCATGGGCGACGCCCTGGCCACCGGGACCACCGTCCCCAGCAACCGGTCCGACGTGGTGACCGAGCCCACCACCGCCACGCCCCCGCCGGCGGCGGTGCCCACCGACCTGCCGGCGGTCACCATCCCGGCCGCTGCCACGCCGCCCACCACGATCCCCGGCTCCGAGCCCAGCTCGGTCCCGGGAGGCGACGGCGACATGCCGCTGTTCGGCCACCTGGTCGTCGACCTCACCCCGGGGGGGTACCAGGACTTCGCCGTCCGCCTCCGCAGCGACCAGCGGGTCCAGCTGCTGTCGTTGGCCGACGACGGCGTCCGGACCCACATCGAGGTGTACGGGCCCGACGGGGCCAGCGTCGGCGGCTGGGAGGGCGGCGAGCCCGGCGTCGTCAACGGCCTCGAGTGGACCCGCGACGACCCCGTCCCGGCCACCGGCACCTACGTCATCCGGGTCGTGCACCGCGGGGGCAGCGACGAGCCGTTCGCCCTGGGCTTCTTCGGCGACCCGTGATGGTCAGCACCCCGCCCGTGGACAAGCGGCACGCCGGGGGGTACCAACTGGGCGGCATGGCGCCCCGCGACCAAGGAGGACCGCCGGTGCTCGGACTCCCCGCCCCCGTGCGGGCGTGCTTGTTCGACCTCGACGGGGTGCTGACCCGCACCGCCACCGTCCACGCCGCGGCGTGGACGGAGATGTTCGACGAGTTCCTGAGGGCGAGGGCCCCGGCCCCCGGCGAGGACCTGTCGCCCTTCACGCCGAGCGACTACGACCGCTACGTCGACGGCCGGCCCCGGCTCGACGGCACCCGGGCCTTCCTCGAGTCGCGGGGGATCCACCTGCCCGAGGGCGACGCCGGCGACCCGGCCGGCGCCCCGACCGTCACCGGGCTCGGCACCCGCAAGAACGACCTGGTGCTGGCCCGGTTGGCCGTCTCCGTCGCGGTCTACGAGGGCTCGGTCCGCTACGTCGACGCCGCCCGGGCGGCCGACCTGGGCACCGCGGTGGTGTCGTCGAGCGCCAACGCCCGCGAGGTGCTGGCCGCCGGGGGCATCGACGACCGGTTCGACGTGGTGGTCGACGGGGTGGTGGCCGAGGCCCGGGGACTGCGGGGCAAGCCCGCCCCCGACACGTTCGTCGCCGCCGCCACCGACCTGGGGCTGGGCCCGCCCGCCGCCGCCGTGTTCGAGGACGCGCTGGCCGGAGTGGAGGCGGGCCGGGCCGGCGGCTTCGGGTTCGTGGTCGGGGTCGACCGGGTGGGCCAGGCCGACGCCCTGCGCGAGCACGGGGCGGACGTGGTGGTGGCCGACCTGGCCGACCTGCTGGACGTCGACGCCGGGAGGCGGGGATGAGCGAGCGGAGCGAGCGAATCATGAGAACAGTGCGGTACTCGGCACGACGTGCCGATCGCTCACTGCGTCCGGCCCGAAGGGCGCACCAGTGAGCGAGCGGAGCGAGCGAATCATGAGAACAGTGCGGTACTCGGCACGACGTGCCGATCGCTCACTGCGTGCAGCCCGAAGGGCGCACCAGTGAGCGAGCGGAGCGAGCGGGTGTTCACGGTCGAGCCCTGGGCGGTCTCCGAGAACCGGCTCCATCTCGACGCCCTGGGCCGCACGGAGTCGC
>DASXRH010000046.1:0-1900 GCA_036506715.1 Acidimicrobiales bacterium | reverse complement strand
CACCGATGCCGTGGCCGCCGCCCTGCGCGAGCTGGCCGCCGGGTTCGCCGGCCTGGTCGTGACCACCGGCGGCACCGGCTTCGGGCCCCGTGACCTCACCCCCGAGGGCACCCTGGCCGTCCTCGACCGCCAGGCGCCGGGCCTGGCCGAGGCCATGCGTCAGGTGAGCCCGCTCGGCCGGCTGTCCCGGGCCGTGGCGGGCACCGTGGGCACGGCGCTGGTGCTCAACACGCCCGGCTCCTCGACCGGCGCGGTCGAATGCCTCGACGCCGTGATCGACGTCGTGCCCCACGCCCTCGACCTGCTCGCAGGCGGCCGCCCGCACTGACGTCTGGACACGAAACTAGAACGTGTTCTAGTTTTGTGCCGTGACCCCCAGCGGCGCCCCTACGCTGCCCCCGATGTCGCTCGACGCGGACCACCGCCACATGCTGCGGGCGGTCGAGCTGGCCGCCGGGGTCCGCACCGCGACGTCGCCCAACCCCTGGGTCGGCTGCGTGATCGTGACACCCGAGGGCGCCACGGCCGAGGGGGCCACCCACCCGCCCGGCGGCGCCCACGCCGAGGCGGCGGCGCTGGCGGCCGCGGCGGCCGACGGGCTCGACGTCCACGGCGCCACCGCCTACGTCACCCTCGAACCGTGCAGCCACCGCGGCCGCACCCCTCCCTGCGCCGACGCATTGATCGACGCCGGCGTGGCCCGGGTGGTCGTGGCCCTGGCCGACCCAGACCGCCATGTGCGGGGCCAGGGCCTCGACCGCCTGCGGGCGGCGGGCGTCGACGTCACCGTCGGGGTGGCGGCCGACGTGGTCGCCGACCAGCTCGCCGCCTACCTCACCCACCGCACCACCGGCCGGCCCCGCGTGGTGCTCAAGCTGGCCTCCAGCCTCGACGGCCGCACCGCCGCCCCCGACGGCACGAGCCGGTGGATCACCGGTGAGGCCGCCCGGGCCGACGCCCACCGGCTGCGGGCCGAGAGCGACGCCGTGCTGGTCGGGGCCGGCACCGTGCGCGCCGACGACCCGGCGCTGACCGTGCGCCACACCGCCGGCCGCGACCCGCTGCGGGTCGTGCTGGGCCGCGCGCCGGCGGGCGCCAAGGTCCACCCCTGCCTCGAGGTGGCGGGCGAGCTGGGCCCCATCCTCGACGACCTCGGCGCCCGCGACGTGCTCCAGGTGCTCGTCGAGGGGGGCGCAGGCGTGGCCGGCGCCTTCCACCGGGCGGGCCTGGTCGACGCCTACGTCCTCTACCTCGCCCCCGCCCTGTTCGGTGGCGACGACGCCCCCGGGTTGTTTACCGGGGCGGGAGCCGCCACGATGGCCGACGTCTGGCGAGGGCGCATCACCCGCGTCACACCCCTGGGCGACGACATCCGCGTCGACCTGGTCCCTGCGAGGAGCCGCTAGATGTTCACTGGCATCGTCGAAGAGCTCGGCGCCATCGCGTCGATCGAGGGCGACCGCGTGCGGGTCGCCGCGGCAACGGTGACCGAGGACGCCCGCGTGGGCGACTCGATCGCGGTCGACGGCTGCTGCCTCACGGTGGTGGCGACCGGCGACGGCTGGTGGGAGGCCGACGTCTCCGACGAGACCCGTAAGCGCACGACGCTGGGCGACCGCAGCCCTGGCGATCCCGTCAACCTCGAGCGCCCGGTGCGGGCGCAGGACCGGCTCGGCGGCCACATCGTCCAGGGCCACGTCGACGGCGTGGGCTCGATCGTCGCCGCCGCTCCCGACCTCCGGGTGCGCATGCCCCGCGAGCTGCTCCGCTACATCGTCGGGAAGGGATCGGTCACCGTCGACGGCGTGAGCCTCACGGTGGTGGACGTGCTCGACGACGGCTTCACCGTGGCCGTCATCCCCCACACCGCGGCGGTGACCACGCTCGGCCGCAAGGGCCC
>DASXRH010000045.1:0-3199 GCA_036506715.1 Acidimicrobiales bacterium | reverse complement strand
GCGGAGACCTGATCCGCGATGGGCAGCCGCCTGTCCCCTGTGGACACGTTGTGGTCCACGGTGGCCTTGGTCCGGTCGGGCCGGCGGACCCGGCGCCCAGCCAGGCGGAGGCCCTCGAAGGCCTGGGGCGAGGTGACCTCGTGCACCAGGTGAAGATCGACGTAGAGCAGCGCCGGCCCACCCGCCTCCTGGTGGACGACGTGGCGGTCCCAGACCTTCTGACTCAGCGTGCGGCGTGCGGCCATGGCGTTCACCTGGTGTGCTCGTGATCTCACTATATGGGATACGATTCCCACGTGATGGACAGCTTAAGTGGCGTCGGCGTGCTGGACAAGGCGATTGCGGTGCTGCGGTCACTGGAGCCCGGCCCCCGGTCGCTGGCGTCGTTGGTGGCCGAGACCGGCCTGAGCCGAGCCACGGCCCATCGCCTCGCCGTCGCCCTGGAGGCGCACGGGCTCGTCCGTCGCGACGACGAGGGCCGGTTCGGCCTGGGCCTGGCCCTCATCGGCCTCGGACACGCCGCCGCCGAGGCGGTTCCGGGCTGGCTGGACGCCCGCCCCGCGCTCGAGTGGCTCCGCGACCAGACTGGCGAGAGCGTCCAGCTCTTCGTGCGGGACGGCGACGAGCGGGTGTGCGTCGAGTCGCTCGACGCCCCCCACGAGCTGCGCACGATCGTGCCGGTGGGCGCCCGGCTGCCGTTGGACCGGGGCTCGGCCGGCCACCTCCTGCGCCCGGTCGCCGGCGCGTCGCCGCCGGCGGCCAGCTGGGTCGAGAGCGTCGCCGAGCGCCAGCCGGGCGTGGCCTCGGTCAGCGCTCCGGTACGCGACCCGGCCGGCCGGGTGATCGCCGCCGTCAGCGTCAGCGGTCCGATCGACCGCACGACCCGCACCCCCGGTCGCCGCTACGGCCCGGCGGTGGTGGAGGCAGCGGCTCGCATCTCGGCCCACCTGGCCTGACGGCGCTTGCATCACCGATCTCCCACGGCGGTCAGCGCGCACAGCCACATCCACACGGCGACAGGGTCAGCCGCGGCGACGCGGTAGCCGCCGGGATCGCCGTCGCTGGGCCGCACCTCGACCAGCGCCCGGTCGAGTACCGCCACCACGAGCGCCGTCCCCGCCGCGGCCCCGGCCGGGAACGCCCAGCGCAGCTCGTGGAGGACGGCCGTCCTGTGCCGCCCCACCCACCCCGACGGGGACGCGGTGAGGAACCCGTCGACGGTCACCCGCCAGTCCCGCAGCTCGCCCCCGTCGACGAACCGGGGCTCGGCCCCGAGGTGGCTCCCGATCCCGATCCGCCGGCCGAGGTACCGGGCCACTCCGCCGGCGCTGAGCCACCGGACGTGGGCGAGATCGGCCCCGGCCGCCCACAGCAGTACGACGGCCCCGCCGTCAGCCCCGAGCACGACATCGGCCACGGTCACCAGCCCTCGTTCGCGGGTGATCAGCCGGCCCCGGGCCCCACCGCCGCCGAGGACGTCGACCAGCGACACAAGCCGCTCGTCGACCCGCTCGTCGGGCTGGAGCACCCCGCTCCTCACCAGGTCGGTCGCTGTCACCTGGTCCAGCCCCTGGCCCTGCGCCTGCCCGATCAGCCCGGCCAGCCGGTCGCGGTCGAGCAGGAGCAGCCCGTCGGCCGGCGAGTAGACGGCGGTCATCCCGACACCACCGACAGGCTGCCGACCACCCGCCGAGCGAGCGGCAGCCACCCGATCGTCTCGTCGTGCCCGACGCTCATGGCCACGACCCACCGCACCCCACGCGGTCCGAGCGGACCGAAGTGCCGCTCGACGGTGGTCACGTCGAGCCCGCGGTGGCGATGGGCCAGGACGATCTCGACCTCGTCGCGGCCGGCCCACGCCCCGACGATCAGCGGGTCGGTGAGCCGCCCGAGCGCTGCGCCCACCAGGGCCAGCATGAGGTCGTCGCCGGCGAACCCGTCCGACTCGGCCGAGACCACGATCGCCGGCGGCTCGCCCGCCCAACCCGCGGGATGGACGACGGCCGGCGGCCCCATCGCCACCACCCACCCCACCGGAGCCTCCAGCCTCACGTCGCCGGCCGGGGTGACGGCGACCGGCGCGAGTTCGACCACGCTCACGGCGGGTCCTCCGGGCTCGGCGCTTCGCGATGGCGCCTGGCGTACGGCGGCTTCAACCAGTCCGGCCACCAGGCCGTGAAGCTGGCGAGCTGCACCGCGACGGCCAGGACGCTCAGTGCGACGGCGATGCCCACCCCGGCGTTGCCCGGCGGCTCCTCGTCCTCGAAGGGGTTGTGGAGGGCGCCCAACCACATCGACATCGACCCCACGAACCAGGCGCACCCGAACAGCGAGAGCGTGACCGGGTTCATCCACTTGAGTCGTGTTGCCCGCATGGGTGCGTGCCCGGTCAGGATCAGTATCGGGACGACGCTCAGTCCGACCGTCAGGAGCGCCAGGAACGGCGTGGCGACGAGCGTCTCCTGGCGGCCGTCGAACACGGCGACGCTCACGAGGTACGCGAGCCCGATGATCGTCGCCGGGATCTTGACCACCGGATGGCCCACCCACCAGGCCGACTCACGAGCGGGTCGCTCTGCGGTCATGCGGCCTGCTCCGTCGTCGCGAACGGCCGGCCGACCGAGGCGAAGCCCGGGGCGGCGACGATCTCGCGGCTCATCCGGGCCGACTCGATCCAGGATGCCGGGATGTCGTAGGCGTCCACCACGGCCGGCGCGATCTCCGCCGACAGCAGCGGCGAGTTCCGGCTGGCGTAGTCGGCCTGACCGGCCACCTCGCCGCTGTCATGGAGGGTGTCGAGCAGGTCCCACGTGCTGTCAGGGATCGTGTTGACCGCGGCGCAGGGCTTGGGACCGTCGATCGTGTCCTCCACGATCGCCGGATCGTGCTGAGCGGGCGCAGGAGAGCCGATGGCCTTGTCGACCACCCAGTCGGTGACGGTCGTGCCGCCGAATGCCGACCCGACGATCACCACACCGGCGCAGATCGGCGCGCCCGGTCCACAGAGGGCGGAGGCGAGCATCGCCCCACCCCCGCTCGTGGCCGCCGCGCCCAGACCGGTGCCGAGGCCCCGGACGATGGCCCGCTCGGCCGCCTCGTGGCTGGTGTAGCTGAGGCTGGCCGTGTCGCCCAGCCACTGCTCGTACCCGGCGGTCAGGCCTGAGTGTAGGAGCTCCCGACCGAGAACAGCGTGTCGAAC
>DASXRH010000044.1:0-2504 GCA_036506715.1 Acidimicrobiales bacterium | reverse complement strand
GGCCGAGACCGCCTGGCCAGCGCCCACCGACGCCGCGGCAGCCGCCTCGGTCAGCGCGCCCTGGGCGCCGCCCGCCCCGCCCGCCAGCGACCCCACCTCGGAGAGCGCGCTCTGGGCGGCTCCCACCGACCCCGCTGCCGCGCCCGCCGAGCCCCTGGCGGCCGACACCACCTGGGCCGCGCCCATCGAACCCCCGGCCGCCGAGCCCCCGCCGGCCGACACCGCCTGGGCCACCCCCGCGGCGCCCGCGGGCCCCGCATCCGACACCGCCTGGGTCACCCCCACGGCGCCCGCCGGCCCCGCATCCGACGCCGTGTGGGCGGCATCCGCGGCGCCCGCCGAGGCGCCTGGTGTCCGCGGGGAGCACGAGGGGCCTCTGCCGTCGGGGACCTGGCCGCCGCCGTTGGCGGCGACCGCGGCGGACGCGCCCGTGCCGCCCACCACCATCTTCCCCTTCGCCGAGACGGGGGCGCCGGCCGGGGAGGGGAACCTGTGGCCCTCGACCTGGCCGTCGGCCGATCCGCCGCCCGAGCTGCCCGCCTGGGCCCAGTCGCCGGCGCCCCCCGTTGACGAGCAGCCCGAGGCCGGGCGGGCCGTGTTCGGGCGGCCCGGGAACGGGGCCGCCGCTCGTAGGGGCAGCGGCGACAACGGGAACGGGCCCGAGGTGGCGGAGTCGCCGATCCCCGAGGCCGAGCGGCCACCCGAGCTCGACGTGCTCCCGTCGTGGTACACCGATCCGCTCCCCAACGCGCCGGCGGGCGGGGAGTCCTGGCCTCCGGCCTGGGCCGATCCGCCGGCCGAGCTGCCGCCGGCGCCCGAGCGGTTGCCCGGGGCCGGGGACGAGTTGCGGTCGCTGTTCGGGGCCGTCGTCGGCGACGCCCCGGAGCCGCCCGCGGTGGCGCCGCCGGCGCCGCCGGCACCGCCGGCGCCGGAGCGCTCCTCGCGGCATCCGTCGGGGTCGCCCTGGAGCGCGTTCGACACCGATCCGCTGGGGCCGCCGGCCATCCGTCCGCCCATCGACCTGAGCCGGCTCGATGCCGCCCTCGGGCCCGCCAACGGGGCGGGGACGACCGCCACGTGGGCGGCACCGCCCGCCTTGGGACCCGGCAACGGGGCCGGGCCCGGCGCGGCGGTTCGGACGCCAGCGCCGGCACCGCGGGCGCGGCCGCCCGCCCCCGCCCGCCAGCCGGACGAGAGGCGACCGGCGCGGCAACCGCGACCGGACCCCGCGCGGGAGCCCAACCGGCCCCGCACCCCGCGGTCCGCACCGGCGGCGTCGGCCGGGCCCCCGGCCCTGCCGGTGATCGTGCTGGTTGTGGTCGTCGCCGTGCTCGTGCTGGGCGTGGCCTGGCTGGTCATCATGGGCGACGACGCCGGGACCCCCGCCTCCGAGCAGGACTCCGCCCCTTCCGTGGCCGTCCCCACCGACGTCGCCGCCTCGGCCGGCGCCGAGGGCGTCCGGGTCACCTGGCACGGGGCCAGCGACGGCAGCTACGTCCTGACCGTCCTGTCCCCCGCCGCTCCGCCCCGCGAGCTGCCGCCCGTGGTCGGCACCACGGCCCTGGTCCCCAACGCCGGGACCCCCGAGGCCACCGGCCAGTGCTTCACCGTGGCGGCCGCCCCCGCCCGGCCCGACGGCGATCCCGGCGAGGCGTCGGCGCTCGCCTGCCTGCCGGGCGTCGACCCGGCGGCCATGGTGCCGGCGCCCCCGGCCGCCGGCGGCACGGGCAGTCCCGGCAGCAGCACACCCGCGCCCGGCTAGGACTCGGGTTCCTCCACCAGCCGCAGCCCCGACGGCCCGATCGACGGCTCGACCCGGGGCAGCTCGACGACGAACTCGGTCCGGTGCGCCGGGAACACGTGCTCGGCCACCAGCAGCGGCCGCTCGTCGACGTCGCGGGTGACCCGCTCGCACCGCAGCACCGGCGACCCCACCGGCACCTGCAGCAGCGCGGCGTCCTCGGGCGAGGCGGCGGCGGCGCCGATCGTCTGGCTGGCGCCGCCGATGGGCACCCCCACCAGCTCGTAGAACGGCGCCGCCTCGACGTCGGCCCGGGACAGCTTGGCCCCCACCTCCTCGGGCGCCCACACCGTGACCCGGGCGAACGGCTGGCCGTCGGCCACGTTGACCCGCCGCACCTCGAGCACCGTGTCGACCCCCAGCACCTGGCGCACCCGGGGCGGGGCGGCCACGAACCGGAAGCCGACGACCCGCCGCTCGGAGCCCACCCCCAGCGCCGCCAGCTGGTCCTCGATGGTGCCGAGCCGGGCCAGCGACTGGCGCACCGGGGCGGTGGCCACGAACCAGCCGAAGCCCTGGCGGGCGTCGATCAGCCCTTCGTCCCGCAGCAGCTCCAGCGCCTTGCGGACGGTGACCCGGCTCACCCCGTACGCTCCCGACAGGTCGCTCTCACTGGGGAGGAGGGCGCCGGCCGCCAGGTCACCGCTCTCGACGCGCCGCCGAAGCTCGTCAGCGATTGCTCGATAGCGGACCTCGCGCACTT
>DASXRH010000043.1:0-2145 GCA_036506715.1 Acidimicrobiales bacterium | reverse complement strand
CGGCGTCGGCGGCGTCGGCCGCCCCGGCGGCGCCGGCCCGGCGGGTGCCGTCGCGCACCCCGGCCCGGCCTGTGAACCGGGCCCACTCGACCGGGCACACCTCGACGATGGGCCGGTCGCAGATGACCATGCCGCCCGAGTGGATGCCCAGGTGGCGTGGCGCCCGCTCGACCTCGCGGGCCAGCGCCAGCACCGGCTCGGGGATGTCGTGGCCGCCCCGCTCGGCCGAGGTCGAGGCCACCGTCGACCACATGTCCATCTGCTTGGACCAGGCGTCCTGCTGGCCGGGCGAGTAGCCGAGCGCCTTGGCCATGTCGCGCACCGCCGACCGGGCCCGGTAGCTGATGACGTTGGCCACCTGGGCGGCGTGCTCGCGGTCGTGACGCCGGTAGACGTACTGGATGGCCTCCTCCCGCCGGCCGCTCTCGATGTCGATGTCGATGTCGGGCGGCCCGTCGCGCTCGGGCGACAGGAACCGCTCGAACAGCAGGCCGAGCGACACCGCGTCGGCGTTGGTGATGCCGAGCGCGTAGCAGACCGCCGAGTTGGCGGCGCTGCCCCGCCCCTGGCAGTAGATGCCCGCCCCGTGGCAGTAGTCGACGATGTCCCACACCACCAGGAAGTAGCCCGGGTACCCGAGGGCCTCGATGACCGCCAGCTCGTGGTCGATCTGCTGCCATGCCCGCCGGTTGACGTCGCGGTCGCCGTGCGGGGTGGCCCCGCCCCGGGGCCCGTAGCGGCGCAGGCCCCCCTCCTCGGTCAGCCGGCGCAGGTAGGCCATCTCGTCGAGCCCCTCGGGGCACGGGAACGGCGGCAGCTGGGGCGCCACCAGCGCCAGGTCGAAGGCGCAGGCCCGGCCCAGCTCGGCCGCCAGCTCGACCGCCCCCGGCCACCGGGCGAAGCGGCGGGCCTGCTCGTCGCCCGAGCGCAGGTGGGCGGTGCCGGAGGCCGGCAGCCAGCCGGCCAGGTCGTCGAGGCTGCGCCGGGACCGCACCGCGGCCAGCGCCGTGGCCAGGCGGCGGCGGTCGGGCGTGGCGTAGTGGACGTTGTTGGTGGCCACCACGCCCACCCCCGCCTGCCCGGCCAGCGCCGCCAGGGCGTCGTTGCGGGCCGAGTCGAGCGGGGACCCGTGGTCGGTCAGCTCGACCACCACGTTGTCGGCACCGAACCGGTCGACCAGCCGGCCCAGCGCCCGCCCGGCCGCCGCCGGGCCGCCGCCGTCGTCGAGCGCCCGGGGCACCGCCCCCTTGCGGCACCCGGTGAGCACCAACCAGTGCCCGCCGTGGGTCGCCGCCCAGTCGATGCCCGAATAGTCGGGCTTGCCCTTCTCGCGACCGGCCAGGTGCCCGGCGCTGAGGGTGGCCGCCAGCCGGGCGTAGCCCTCGGGGTCGCGGGCCAGCACCAGCAGGTGGTCGCCCGCGGGGTCGGCCTCGCCGTTCTGGGGCCGGGGCAGGTCGAGCGACAGCTCGGCCCCGAACACGGTGGGCACCCCCACCGCCCGGGCCGCCTCGGCGAAGCGGACCACCCCGTAGAACCCGTCGTGGTCGGTGAGGGCCAGGGCCTCGAGGCCCAGGCGGGCGGCCTCCTCGGCCAGCTCCTCGGGGTGGCTGGCCCCGTCGAGGAAGCTGAAGTTGGAGTGGCAGTGCAGCTCGGCGTAGGGGGTGGCGCTGGTCAGCCGGTCGAGCCGGGGCGGCGGCTCGTACTCGGGCCGCCGGGGCGACCACGCCGGGCTGTCGCCGCCGTTGGCGCCCTCGGGCACCGCCGAGGGCCGGTGGTCGCGGCGGTGCCCCGGCTCGCCGGTGGCCGGTGTCGGGGCCGGGTCGCGGCGCGACCACCAGGTGCCCGGCGGGCGCCGGGGCCGGCGGTCGGACAGCGTCCGCTCGATCTCGTGCCAGGGAACGTTCGGGTTGTTGAACCCCACGGCGGCGAGTCTACGAACACGTGTTCGGGAGCCGTCAAGGGGGTTGCCCGGACTTTTTCAGCCCGCCAGCTCGGGGGCCACGTCGTCGTGGTCGGACCCGTCGCCGGCGGGGTCGCCGGCGGGGTCGTCGCCGGTCACCGCCTCCTCGATGGCGGCCATCGCGGCCAGCTCGCCCTGGTAGTAGCCGAGCCCCCAGTCGGCGATGAGTGCCGGGTTGCGCCACA
>DASXRH010000042.1:0-2590 GCA_036506715.1 Acidimicrobiales bacterium | reverse complement strand
CGACTGAGAGGCCGAGCGACGAGGGTCGCCGGGCCCCGGCGCGCCGGGGTGCACGCGCCGGGTGGGACGGTGGGAGATGATGGGCGGCGATGGCAGCGAACGGCAACACCCGGCTCGTCCTCGTCGCGGGCGTGGCCGCGTTCATCGCCGGCTGCTGGGTCGGCATGGGCTCCGACACCTCGGGCCAGCCGTTCTGCGTGGTCACCGACGCCACGGCCGCCCAGCACCCCGGCATGGTGTCGGGAGAGCTGGCCGAGCAGCCCGCCAGCGGCTGCCTGCCGGGCGAGCAGGAGGTGTGCGGCCGCTACGAGGGCAGCGGCGACGAGCAGCACTTCGTGTCCGACCGCTGCTCCGGCGACTGAGAGGCCGAGCCGACGGCCGGCGGTCAGCGCGGGGGGAGGCCCAGCCGGTCGCGCACCCGGACCATCGTCGGCTCGGCCCGCGCCGCGGCCTTGGCCGCCCCGAGGTCGAGGATGCGGCGGGTCTCGCCCGGGTCGGCGGCCAGCTCCGCGAAGCGCTTCTGCAGCGGGCGCAGCAGCTCGATGACCGCCTCGGCGGTGTCGGCCTTGAGCGACCCGTACCGGTCGTAGGACCCGGCCAGCTCGGTGGGATCGCCGTCGGTGGCGGCCGCCAGGATGGCCAGCAGGTTGGCCACCCCCGGCTTGGCCTCGGGGTCATAGCGGACCTCCCCGTCGCTGTCGGTCACCGCCCGCCGGAACTTGCGCTCGACGACCTTGGGCTCGTCGAGCGCCAGCACCGTGCCCTGCGGCGACTCGACCGACTTGGACATCTTGCGCTCGGGGGCCTGGAGGTCCATGACCCGGGCCGCGACCGGCGGGATGACGTGGCGGGGGACGGTGAAGGTGTCGCCGTAGCGGCTGTTGAACCGGATGGCCAGGTCGCGGGCCAGCTCGATGTGCTGGCGCTGGTCGTCGCCCACCGGCACCTCGTCGCTGTCGTAGAGCAGGATGTCGGCCGCCTGCAGCGCCGGGTAGGCGAACAGCCCGGCCGACACGAACTCGGCCCGGTCGGCCTTGTCCTTGAACTGGGTCATGCGCCGCAGCTCGCCGAAGGCGGCGGTGCACTCCATGACCCAGCCCAGCTCGGCGTGCTGGTGCACCTGGCTCTGGGCGAACAGGGTCACGACCTCGGGGTCGAGGCCGGCCGCCACCAGCAGCTGGGTGAGCTCCAGCGTCTTGTCCCGCAGCTCGGCCGGGTCCTTCGGGATGGTGAGGGCGTGAAGGTCGACGATGCAGAAGATGGCGTCGGGGTGCTGGCCGGCCACCCAGCGCCGCACGGCCCCGAGGTAGTTGCCGAGGTGCAACTCGCCGGTGGGCTGGATGCCGGAGAACACGCGGGCCATGACCGGGAGCGTAGAGGCTGACCTGGGCGGCGCCGGCATGGGTTGCGCCGGTGCACCGGGGAACGACAGCCCTGTGATTATCATCGTGGGATGCCGTACGCGGTGCAGACCCCGGTGTTCGAGGGCCCCTTCGACCTACTGCTGCACCTGATCCTGGCCGAGCAGGTCGACCTCTACGAGATCAGCCTGGCCACCATCGTCGACGGCTACCTCGCCGAGCTGGGTCGCATGGAGGAGCTCGACCTCGACGTGGCCAGCGAGTTCCTGCTCATCGCGGCCACGCTGGTCGAGCTGAAGAGCCGGCGGCTGCTGCCCTCGGCCGACGACCTCGACCTCGACGACGAGCTGGCCCTGTGGGAGGAGCGCGACCTGCTGCTCCACCGGCTCGTCGAGTGCAAGACGTTCAAGGAGGCGGCCATCGCCCTGGCGGTCATCGCCGGCGAGGCGGGCCGCAGCGTGGGCCGCACGGTCGGCGTCGACGAGCGCTTCATCGGGCTCATGCCCGACCTGCTGGCCGGGGTCACCCCCGGCGACCTGCGGGCCGCCTACCTGCGGGCGGTGGCGCCCAGGCCCCAGCCCCGGGTCGACCTCGACCACGTGGCCCCCATCCGGGCCTCGGTGACCGACGCCATCGCCGAGCTCGTGGACGAGCTGCCCCGGGTGGGCCGCATCACCTTCCGGGCGCTGACCGGCGACCTGGTCGAGCGACTCGAGGTGGTGGTCCGGTTCCTGGCCGTGCTCGAGCTGTTCAAGGTCGGCCTCGTCGACCTCGACCAGCCCCGCACCTTCGGCGAGATCGAGATCGTCTGGCGGGGCGACGCCGGCGAGGGCGGCGGCGACCGCCTGGCCGCGGTCGACGCCTACGACGGGTGAGGCGGCGGTGAGCGACGACGACCAGGCCCCCGCGGCCGGCGCACCCGGCGACGAGGTCCGGGCCCACGCCCGCGGGGCCATCGAGGCCATCGTGCTGGTCAGCGAGGCGCCGATCGAGGTCAACCTGCTGGGCCAGCTCCTCGAGCTGTCGCCAGCGGTGGTCGACGGGCTGTGCGAGGAGCTGGCCGCCGAGTACGCGGCCGAGGGCCGGGGCTTCGAGCTGGCCCGGGTGGCCGGCGGCTGGCGGTTCCAGACCCACCCCGACCAGGCCCCCTACGTCGAGCGGTTCGTCCTCGCCGGGCAGACCGCCAAGCTGTCGGCCGCCGCGCTCGAGACCCTGGCCATCGTGGCCTA
>DASXRH010000041.1:0-4461 GCA_036506715.1 Acidimicrobiales bacterium | reverse complement strand
ACAAGGACGGCGACGGCCGGGTGTCGGCCGCCGAGTTCAAGGAGCTCATGGGCACGCTGGGCGTGTCCTTCACCGAGGAGACGGCCGCCCGGGCCATCGAGATGATGGACGCCGACGGCGACGGGCTCGTGTCCCTGGAGGAGCTGGCGACCTACATGAGCTCACCCGCCGCCGGGCACCACGGGTCCTGACCCCCCGGCCGGCGGCGCGGGCCCCGCCGCCCGCCGGGCCAGGGTCCCGGCTCGGCGGGCATTGTCCAGACGCCGCTTCCGCCGGTTCGGGAACCACCGGGTGAGCGCGACGAGCCAGAAGGCGACCAGCAGCCAGTACACGACCGCCTCCCGGGCCGAGCCCGACAGCGTCGACGTGACCGCCACGAGCAGCGCGCCGAAGCCGAAAAGGAACAGCACCCAGCGCAATCGTTCCTCTCGCTCCTGGGTCCGCGTCACCACGGCCGCGTAGTCGAGCACAGCCCCGGCCAGGCGCTCCTCCCCGATGGCCTCGCCCCGGTGGACCGCGCGCACGACCGCGACCCGGTCGTCGGGCGTGAGCGCCCGGGCGCCGCCCGACCACATCCACTCGCCCCACATGGCCGGACATGCTCCCATGGGGCGGTGGACCTGCCCCGTCGCCTCGAATCGAAGGTCGTGCTCGTCACCGGCGGTGGCACCGGGATCGGGCGGGCGGTGGCGCGGCGGGTGGCGGCCGAGGGGGCGGCGGTGGTCATCGCCGGGCGGCGGGACGACGTCGGCGAGCGGGCCGCCGGCGAGATCCGGTCCACCGGGGCCGAGGCGCTGTTCGTGGCGGCCGACGTCACGGTCGAGGCCGAGGTGGCCGCCCTGGTGGCGGCGGCGGTCGACCGGTTCGGGCGGCTGGACGGCGCGTTCAACAACGCCGGCGGCGTCGCCGTCACGGCGCCGGTGCCCGAGGTCGACGGCGACGGGTGGGCGGCCGAGCTGGCGCTCAACCTCACCAGCGTCTTCCACTGCCTGAAGGCCGAGATCCCGGCCATGCGGCGCTCGCCGGCGGGCGGGTCGATCGTCAACAACGCGTCCACCGGCGGGGTGGCCGGCATCCCCGGGCTGTCGGCCTACGTGGCGGCCAAGCACGGCGTGGTCGGCCTGACCCGGTCGGCCGCGCTGGAGTGCGCCGGCGACGGGGTGCGGGTCAACGCGCTCGTGACCGGCAACGTCGACACCCCCCTCTACCGGCGCCTGTCCGGCGCGCCGATCGACGGCGACGCCGACCTGCCCGCCCCCAACCCGACCGGCCGCGTGGCCAGCCCCGACGAGATCGCCGGGTTCGTGGCCTACCTGCTCAGCGACGAGGCCGCCTTCGTCACCGGCGCCGCCCTGGCCATCGACGGGGGCGCCACCGCCGGCTAGCGGTCAGCGCGGCCCCTCGACCAGCCGACCGCCGCGCACCCGGAACACGATGCTCGGGGGCCTCGGGCCAGCCGTGGGGGGCGATCACTGCGGCCAGACGTCCTACTTCTTGCGCATGAACACGACGGCCACCAGCACCACCAGGCCCACCGCGCCGAGGGCCTGGGCCCGGGTCTTGCCGGCGTCGGCGGCGCGATCGTCGAGCGCGTCGCCGACGTGCTGGGCGAGCGCCGCCTGGCCGGCGGCCGTGGGGTGGACATCGTTCGGGGGCACGAGGTCGGGCCGGCCGGCCACCCACTCGTCGTAGGGCAGCAGCGTGAGGTTCCCCCACCGCTCGGTCGCATCCTCGAGGGCGGCGTTGACCTCCTTGCCCACGTCGGCCCGGGGTCCCTCGGTGCCGACCTTCAGCCACATCACCGCCTTGACGTCCTTGAGCGTCTCCATGTCGGCGTCGATGGCGGCCGGGAGCGAGGCGCAGCCGCTGCACCCGTTCGTCCCCAGCTCGACCACGACCGCCTGGGGCTTGATATAGGCCACCAGGTCCCGCATGCGGGGCGGCCACGAGAGGTCGGAGAACCCGCCCCCCGAGATCCCCGCCCCCGGGTACGAGTCGTTGGCCATCGTCCACCCGTCGGTCCGCAGCACGTAGGTCAGGTCGTTGTTGGCCAGGAAGAAGATCGAGTCGCCCATCAGCAGCACCGGCCCCGGCTTCGACACCGTGCCGCTGCATCCGGCACCCCCGGCCACGATGACCCACGCGCACACCATCGCGGTGAGCCGCCACAGGCGCAGCTTCCCCATGGTCCCCCTGACTACCCGCCCCGCACGCGGAGGAGCCGCCGTCACACCACCCGGGTCCCTGCGGCCCGGTCTCCGGGCGAGCGGCGGTCGCCCACCGCGACGGCCACGCAGGCGGCCATCGCCAGCAGCGGGGCCAGGACAGATGGGAGGTAGACGGCTGCGTTCCACGATGCCCGCCACAGTGCTCGCCACGGGCCGACGGGCGTGCCGGCCCCGGACTCGACCCGGAGGCCGGCCACCAGCTTGCCCACCGTGCGCCCCCAGCGGGCCGCGGCGACGGCATGGTAGGCGAACGCGGCCGCGGCGACCGTCCACGCCACCCGGGTGAACGACCACGACCAGCCGGTCCAGGTGGCCGGGGTCACGCCCAGCAGGCGGAGGGCACCCGTGCGCCAGGCCAGCTCGGCCGCCGTCACGACCACCAGCGGGACCAGCGCCAGGTCGATCGCCGCCGCCGCCAGCCGGCGGGCCACCGGCGGCCGCCGCCGGGCCGGCTCGGCTGACGCTCCCGGCCCCGGGCCGGGCCGCGGGCGCGGCGCCGACCTCCGGGCCGGCGGGGTGTAGCGCCCGGAGCGGGAGGGCCGTGGTCTTGCGGGGACCGCCATGCCCCGGAGCATTCCGGGCGTCAGCCCCGCCGTGCCGTCGCCCGCACCAGGGCCACCAGCCGCGCCACCGGGGATCCGGCGGCCGGGTCGGCATCGGGGGCGACCAGCGGCTCGTCCACCAGCGTGGCCAACACCGACCGCACCGCCCGCTCGACCCCGGGGTCGAAGCGGTCGAGCAGCCGGGCCTCGTTGGCGGCCCGCTGGACGGCCGGGCTGTCGGGGATGGCGCCGAGGAAGTGGTAGCGGCGGAAGTGGTCGCCGACCGTGCGGGTGTTCCATGCCTGGTCGGGATCGGCCCGGTTCAGCACCACCCCGATCCGCTCGGGCAGGACGTTGCGCCCGCCGGCGCTCACCGGGTCGCCGATGATGTCGAGCCACTCGACGTTGTTGTGGATCGTCTCCCGGTTGGGGTCGAGGACCACGACCAGCATGTCCGAGTCCCGCAGCACGAAGTCGTCGAACAGCTCGTGGTCGACCGCCTCGGCCACCGGGGTGTCCACGATCACGTAGTCGTGCGTGCGCCGCAGCGTGGCCACGATGCGCCGGTACAGCGAGGTCGTCACCAGCCGCCGGGCGGTGGAGCGCAGGTCGGGGGCGCCCACCAGCACGTCGAGCCCGCCGGCCTCGGGGACCGGGGTCAGCGCGGTGGCCAGCAGCCGCTCGTCCACGTCGGTGCGCACCAGGTCGAGCACGGACCCCCGCGGCGGCCGCTGGAGGATCGTGCCGATCGACGACTGGGCGGTGTTGGCGTCGACCAGCGCGACCCGCTTGCCCGCCGGCCGCAGCGCCCGGGCCAGCGTGCCCGCCGCCATGAGCGCCGTCGTCGTGTTGTGGACCACGACGTCGTTGGCCACGAAGCAGTGGGTCGGCTCCACGGTCAGGTCCCACACCCGGCGGTCGCCGGCCGGGGTGATCGTCACCACCTCGTCCCAGCCCCGGTCGACGGGGCGGCGGCCCGGGTCGGGCCCGGGGTCGTCGGGATCGGCGAGGATCACCCGGCTGCGCAGCGCGGGGACGTCGGCGGCCGCCACAGTCAGCTGCCACCGCCCCTGCGGGTCGGGCGTCGCCGGGCCGATGCGGGTGGGGACGGCGAACCGGGTGAGCAGGTGCTGCACCGCCCGGGCCAGCGCCTCCGACGGCAGCTCCGCCAGCGCCTCGCCGTCCGCCCCGGACCGCCCCAGGTACGACCACAGCATGGCCAGCAGCCGGGCCAGCTGGTCGGCCGGCAGCCGGTAGGCGGCGTCGGGCATGGCCGCGGGTCCGGCGGCGATCTCGGTGGCCACCGCCACCAGCGCCGGACCGTCGAGCGGGCGCGGGCGCAGCGGGAACGGGGTCCGGGCCGGGACCGCCACCGCCTCGCCCACGGCGATGGCCGACGCCGGGCGCCATCCGTCGGCCAGCAGGAACGGGTGGTGGGGCGTGACCGTCACCCGCCGCCCCGACCGCAGGTCGATCCGCAGGGTGGGCTTGGTCCCCGAGTCGATCTTGGCCGAGATCGGCGTGCACCGGATGGTCGTGTCGTCCAGCGTGAGCACGGTGACCAGCTCGGGGGCGCGCACCACCTCGTCGAGCCGGTGGGGCACGCCGGTCACGGGGTCGACGACCAGCGAGTCGCCGGTCAGGCACTTGCCGCTGCCGCCCTTGTACGAGCAGACCGAGATCACCGTGCC
>DASXRH010000040.1:0-2736 GCA_036506715.1 Acidimicrobiales bacterium | reverse complement strand
CCTCGCCGCCCCCGTCGCCACCCAGGCCATCGAGCCCCTCGCCGCCGCCGTCGCCGAGCCCGTCGCCGAGCTGGCCGACGATCCCGACCGGGTCGTGGCGTTCGCTCCGGCGGCCGTCGCCGCCGAGACCGGCACGATGGTCATGGGCGCCGCGGACGCCGCGGACGCCGCGGACGCCGAGGCGGTGCCGGCGGGCTCGGCGGTCGCGCTGCGCACCGGGCATCGCGGGCCCGACGCCCCGCCCCGGCGGCGGGGCGGGCGGCCGGGGCACGGTCCGGGGCGTGGCGGGGGGAGCGGCCCGGCCCGGGGCGACGTCCCGGTCCCGGCGGGGGCGCTGGACTACGGGCGGGCGCTGGTCGGCGATCCGCTGGCGGACGAGCTGGCCGGGCCCGTCCCACCGGCACCGGTGCGGCGGCCGCGGCGGCGCCGGGACGGGGTGATCGTGCCGTTGAGGGTGCCGTTCACCAGGCGGCTCAAGGCGTTCACCGGGATGCTGGTCATGGTCGTGGGCCTTGGCGCCACCATGGCCGTGATCTTGGCGGTGCTTGGGTTCCTCGCCGCGCAGGCGCTGGGCCGACTCTAGTGGGCGCTTGGTGGATGTATCGCCGAGGCAGGTTCGCCGCTGGCGAGGACGCAGGAGGAAGGCGCAGCCAGCGGCTGCGGCGACGACGAGGACGACGTCCAGCGGTGAATCTGGCCGGCGAGACGCCACGATGACTTCCGCGAGGGTCCACTAGGGCCCGTCCTCGGGCACCCGGCCGTACACCGAGCGGTACCACAGGTCGGACAGCGTGGCCACGAGGGCGTCGGGTCCCGCCTGCTCGCCGGTCGGCTCGCCCAGGACCAGGTGGGTGAACGCCGACCACTCGATCATCGCCGCCAGGGCGTGGGCGACCATCGTCGGGTCGATGGGCCGGGCGATCGTGCCCGCCCGCTGCTGCTCGGCGAGCGTGTCGGACAGGCGCAGCACGATGTCGCGCCGCAGCCCCATCCACACCTGCTGGACCCGCGGCGACTGCAGCATGCCCTCCAGCAGCGCCCGCCACAGGTCGTCATGCTTGTGGTAGATGGCCAGGAAGTTGCGGATGCCCTCCTCGACCGCCGGCCGGGCCGACGGGCCGTCGGGGACCACCGCGGAGACCGCGAACTCGTCGACGATGATGGCCTCGATCACCCGGCAGAACGCATCTTCCTTGTTGCGGAAGTAGAGGTAGAACGTGCCGTGTGCGGTGTTGGCCCGATCCGTGATGGCCCCGACCGTGGTGGCCTGGTACCCCTTGTCCTCGAACACGGCGCACGCCGCCGCCAGCAACTGGCGCCGGGTGGCCGCCGCCTGCTCATGACGGATGTTGCCCCGCTCGGACTGATCGACGGTCAAGCGTCGTCTCCCCCCGTGGTCGGACGGTGACGCGCAAGCTAGCCGACGCCGTCGGGCGACGGCGCGACGCCGCCCTGGCGGGCCACCGGGGCGACGTCGCCGCGGCCCGTGCCTTCCTGGCCGACCCCGTCCCGGCGGTGCGGGCGACGGCGCTGGGCGCGCTGGCCCGGGCCGATGGGTTGACCGCAGACGACCTGGTGGCCGGGATGGCCGATCCGGCCCCCGCCGTGCGGGCCCGGGCCGCCGAGCTGTGCGCGGCCTGGCCCGGGGACCGGCCGCCGGGGCTGGCGGCCGCGCTGGGCGATCCCGAACCCGCGGTGGTGGAGGCCGCTGCCTGGGCCTCGGGCGAACGCCAGCCACCGGAGCCGGGGATCGTGACCACGCTCGCCCAGGTCACGACCGACCACGAGGACCCCCTCTGCCGGGAGGCGGCGGTCGCCGCCCTCGGGGCCATCGGCGACCCGGAGGGCCTGCCCGCCGTGCTGGCCGCCACCGGCGACCGCCCCGCCGTGCGGCGGCGGGCGGTGCTGGCGCTGGCCCCTTTCGCCGGGCCCGAGGTCGACGCCGCCCTGGCCCGGGCCCGGGACGACCGCGACTGGCAGGTGCGCCAGGCCGCCGAGGACGTGGGGCGCTGACCCGCCGGCCGGCACCACCGACGGTGAAGGGCGCCCAGCGCCCGATGACTCGGCTGTCCGCTCGGCGCGGCGCGCTGGCGGGTGGCGGCGAGGTCGGGTCGCCGGCTGCCGGCGGCTCAGCCGCCGTGGCGGGAGCGGTGCTCGGTGGCGCACGTGCGGCAGCGGGCGCTCCAGCCGGCCGGGGTGACCTGGACGGCCAGCCAGGTGCCGCACCGGGGGCAGTAGTGCCACGGGTCGCTGGGCCGGGTGCAGCCGGGGCAGTCGGCGGCGGGCCGGCCGCAGCCGGTGCAGTGCGCCGCCGCCGGTGGCATGCCGGACCGCGTCCCCGGTGGCATGGCCAGCCCCGGCCCCCGTTCCTCAGATGACCTTCGACAGCGTGCCGATGGGCATCTTGAGCCCGCGGAGCATGACCACGTCCTCCTGGGGCGAGCGGCCGAGGGTGGTGAGGTAGTTGCCGGTGATCAGGGCGTTGATGCCGGCGGTCATGCCGAGCTCCTGGAGGTCGCCCAGCGTGACCTCCCGGCCGCCGGCGTAGCGGAGGATGACGGCGGGCAGCGCCAGGCGGAACAGGGCGATCCAGCGGATGGCCTCCCGGGCCGCCATCAGGGGGCGGTCGGCCAGTGGGGTGCCCGGCCGCGGGTCGAGGAAGTTGACCGGGACCTCGGCGGGGGCGACCTCCCGCAGCTGGCCGAGCAGCTCGATGCGCTGGTCGTCGGTCTCGCC
>DASXRH010000039.1:0-2503 GCA_036506715.1 Acidimicrobiales bacterium | reverse complement strand
CATGCCCCAGGCAGTCCGGTTCGACGAGTACGGCGACGTCGACGTCCTGCGGGTCGTCGATGTCGAGCGCCCGGTGCCCGGTCCGGGCCAGGTGGTGGTCCGGGTGCGGGCCGCCGGGATCAACCCGGGCGAGGCCAGCATCCGCAAAGGGCTGATGGACGACCGGTGGCCGGCCACCTTCCCGTCGGGGCAGGGCAGCGACCTGGCCGGGGTCGTCGAGGAGGTCGGCCCCCGGGTCGACGGGTTCGCGGTCGGTGACGAGGTGTTCGGGTTCACCCACGATCGGGCCAGCCACGCCGAGCTCGTCGCCGTCGACGCCGACCACCTCGCCCGGCGGCCATCCGGGGTCTCGCCCGAGATCGCCGGCGCCCTGTTCGTGGCCGGCACCACCGCCTGGGCGGCCGTGCGGGCGGTCGAGCTCGCCCCGGGCGACACCGTGGTGGTGTCGGGGGCGGCCGGCGGTGTCGGGTCGCTCGCCGTCCAGCTGGCCGTGGGCGCCGGTGCCCGGGTCATCGGGCTGGCCGGCGAGGCCCACCACGGCTGGCTGCGCGACCACGGCGTCATCCCGGTGACCTACGGCGAGGGCGTGGCCGACCGCATCCGGGCCGCGGCCGGCGGGCCGGTCGACGCCTTCATCGACACCCACGGCAACGGGTACGTCGAGCTGGCCATCGACCTCGGCGTGGCCCCCGAGCGCATCGACACGATCATCGACTGGCCGGCCGCCGAGCGGTTCGGCGCGAAGACCGACGGCAACATGGCCGGCGCCCGGACCGAAGTGCTGGACGAGCTGGCCGAGCTGGTCGCCGACGGCCGGCTCGAGGTACCGATCGCCCGCACCTACCCGATGAGCGCCGTGCGCGACGCGTTCCGGGAGCTGGAGCAGCGCCACACCCTCGGCAAGATCGTGCTGCTGCCCGGGTCCTAGCGGCCCACCTCCCCTGCACCGATGGCGGCGATGACCTCGTCGAGCGCCGCCACCGAGTGGCCGCTGACGAACGTGTCGACGTGCGGGAGCGCGGCCGCCATACCCGCCACCAGAGGCTGGAAGCCGGTCGCGGCCTTGCGGGGGTTGACCCAGATGATGCGGTGGGCCAGCCGAGCCAGGCGGGCCATCTGCTCGCCCAGCGCCGCAGGGTCGCCGGTGTCCCAGCCGTCGGACACGATGACCACCACCGCCCCCCGGGCCATGCCCCGGCGGCCGTGGTCGTCGAGGAAGGCGGCCAGCGCCTCGCCGATGCGCGTGCCGCCCGACCAGTCGGGCGCTGCCGCCAGGGCCCGATGGAGCGCGACGTCGGGGTCGGCAGCCGCCAGCTGGCGGGTGAGCCGCGTCAGCCGGGTGGCGAACACGAAGGCGTCGGCCCGGGTGGCCCGCACCGCCCCGTGCAGCAGGTGGAGGTAGGCCCGGGCGTAGGGGGCCATCGACCCCGACACGTCGGCGATCAGCACCAGGTGCCGGGGCCGCTGGGTGCGGCGGCGGAACACCCGCACCACCGGGTCGCCCCCCGTGGCGCGGGCCCGGCGCAGCGTGGCCCGCAGGTCGATGGCCCGGCCCCGGGGGTGGCGCACCGCCCGCCGGCTGGCGCGGGCCGGGGTAGCCAGGGGCAGTGCGGCGATGAGCCGGCGGAGCGAGGCGAGCTCGTCGTCGGTCATGGCGGCGAAGTCGGTGTGGCCCAGGCGCTCCTCCGCGCTGGCGGCCGCCAGCACGTCGGCGCGGTCGGCCTCCGGCGGCAACCCGCCGCCGTCATCGGCGCCAGCCGCCGGGGGCGGCGCGGGATCGGCGGTCCCCCGGGGCCCGTCGTCGCCGTCGTCACGGTCGTCGCCGTCACCGTCGGAAGCCGGCGGCAGCCCATCCGCGGGTCGGACCCCGGTCCCGGGCACCGGCCCGGCCGACGGCGACGGAGGTGCCTGCCCCCGCCAGTCGGCCACGTCGGCCCGCCCGCCGAACACCTGCCCGAACACCCGGTCGTACACCTCGATCTCGGGCTGCCCACCCACCAGCGTGACCCGCCCGGCCCAGTACAGCTCGGCCAGGGTGGCCGGCCGCACCAAGGTCACGGCGGTGGCGAACCGACCACCCCGCTCGGGCGACACGAGCACCCCGGCGGCATGCAACAACCCCCCGAACGCGGCCGCCACCTCGGCCAGATCCACCCGCGCCAGCACATCGGACCGGGTGAGGTCCCCAAGCTCGCCCGACCCGCGCAGACTTGCAGGTTCGCCCGGCTCGCCCGACCCGGCCGGCCCGCTCGACCCTTTCGGCTGGCCCGACTCGCCCGACCCGCCTGGCTCACCCGACCCGCCCGGTTCACCCGGCCTGCCTGGCTCGCCCGGCCCGCCTGGCTGGCCCGGCCCGCCCGGCTCACCGAACTCCCCCGGCACGCCCGATCCGGCCGGCTCGCCCGGCCTGCCTGGCTGGCCCGGCCCGCCCGGGTCACCCGGCTCACCCGATCCGCCCGGCTCGCCCGGCCTGCCTGGCTGGCCCGGCCCGCCCGGGTCACCC
>DASXRH010000038.1:0-9141 GCA_036506715.1 Acidimicrobiales bacterium | reverse complement strand
CACGCCCGGGTGGGGCTGCACAGCGCCGTGGTGTGGAAGTTGGCGTAGCGGAGGCCCCGGGCCGCCAGCCCGTCGAGGCTGGGCGTGGCGATGTCGGACCCGAAGCAGCCCAGCTGGGCGAAGCCGACGTCGTCGAGGACGACGATCAGCACGTTGGGAGCGCCCGGGGGCGGCGCCGGCTCGGGCGGCCACCAGGCCTCGGACTCGCCGTGGTAGCGACCGATCCCGCCGCGGAACTCGCCGGGCTCCACGGTCAGCTCCCCCCGTCCGCCGCCGGCTCCAGCGGTGGGGCGGGGACCGTGATGGCCGGGCTCTCGGCGCCGCCGTCGACCTCGAACACCTTGCCCGTCACCCACGACGAGGCGTCGCTCACCAGGTAGAGGACGGCGCATGCGATGTCCTCGGGCTGGCCGGGCCGGGCCATGGGGGTGCCGGCCAGGAACTGGCGGCGCAGGCCGTCGTCGGTGAGGACGACGTCGAGGGAGCGGGTGGCCACGCCGCCGACATCGATGGCGTTGACCCGCACCCGGGGCGCCAGTTCGGGGGCGATGTTGCGGGTCAGCCGGTCGAGGGCGGCCTTGGCGGCGCCGTAGGCGACGAAGCTGGTCTGGGTCATGCTCGCCGACCGCGACGAGATGTTGACCACCGCGCCGCCGCCGGCGGTGTCGACCATCCGCCGGGCGGCCAGCCGGGTGAGGGTGAAGGCCGAGGTGACGTTGAACCGGAACGCCTGCTCGAGGAAGCGCTCGCTGGTGGCCATGGCGGGCCGGGGCATGGTGCCGCCGGCGTTGTTGACCAGGGTGTCGAGCCGGCCGAACGCCTCGACGGTGCGGGCCACCAGCCGCTCGCACGCCTCGGTGTCGGTGACGTCGGTGGGGACGACGAGTGCCCGGCGGCCCCCGGCCCGGATCACCCCGGCCACCTCGTCGAGGTCGGCCTCGGTGCGGGCGGCCAGGACCAGGTCGGCGCCGGCCTCCGCCAGCCCGATGGCGATGCCCCGCCCGATGCCCTGGCCGGCGCCGGTGACGACGGCGATCTTGCCGGCCACCCCGAAGCGGTCGAGGATCATCGCCGGCGGTCGCGGTGGAGGTGGGGGGCGGCGCGGCCGGCCACCGGTGGCAGGTCGAGGTAGGTGAGCAGGCCGGGCGGGGCGGCGCAGACGTAGGGGACGGCGTTCACGCAGTGCAGGGCGGTGGCCACGATGCCCGGGTTGCGGGCCAGCCCCTCGGCGATCGAGTGGGGGTGCAGCTTCTTGAACGTGACCAGCAGGTTCGGGTCGCCGGTGACCTCGACCTCGAACCGCTCGCGCTCGGGGCCGAACGCCCACGGCGGATCGAGGTCGGCCTCGCCCATCAGCCAGTTCACCGCGGCGGTGATTGCCGGCTCGCCGTCGACCAGGCCCTGCCAGCGGAACCGCTGGGCCGCCACCGTGCCCGGCTGGATCGGCCCGATCGGCGAGTCGATCGGCGCGGTGGCCACCGCCATCTCGTGGGTGGTGCGCAGGTCGGGGTCGAGGTCGAAGCCCAGCTCGGCGGCCACCATCCAGACCGACTGGCGGAACCCGGCGCCGAGGGCGTCGGCCATGATGCTGGTGCGGGCCTCGTCGGGACTCTTGCCGAACAGCATCCAGTCCCGCACGACGTCGGGGGCGCCGTAGGTGCGGATGTCGGAGAACTCCTCGGCCCGCACGTGGGTGATCGACCCGCACAGGGCGGACAGCACCAGCGGGAACCGCTCGGTGATGCCACCCGGATGGATGCCGGTGCCGTGCAGCGTCACGCCGGCGCCCCGGCACAGGGCATCGAGCGCCTCCCGCTCGTCGGGCCGGGGATAGAACCAACCGAGCGGGGTGACCACGTTCTTGCCCGACTCGAGGATGCGGGAGACCACCCCGGGGTCGGCGAACACGGGGCTGTAGACGACGCAGTCGGCGTCGAGGGCGAGGAGGGCGTCGACGTCGCTGGTGGCGGCCACGCCCAGCGGGTCGCGCCCGAGCAGGGTGCCGAGGTCGGTGCCATCCTTGGCCGGCGAGTGGACCCAGCACCCGGCGAGCTCGAGGTCGGGGTGCGCGAGCACCCCGTCCATGGCGGCGCGGCCGACGCCGCCGCTGGCCCACTGGATCACCCGCCACGTCATGGCGAGAGTATGCCCCGGAAGAAATCCCACGGCGGAGCCGTTCAACCCGACCAAGCCGATCAGGTTTGTCGGCAGCCGTGCCGCTGCGGAGGAGGTCCAGGCGATGCCGGTGGAGTTCCTGGGAATGGGTGGTACCAACGACGGGTCCGAGACCCACCGCCGGTCGGGGGCCAGCTTCGACAAGGACTACACGCTGCGCCTCGCCCGGGCGCACGAGGACAACGGCTGGGACCGGGTGCTGACCGCCTACGGCTCGGGCACGCCCGACCCGGCGCAGGCCGCGGCGTTCATCGCCGCCCACACCGACTCGCTGCAGCTGCTGCTGGCCCACCGGCCCAACCTGTCGATCCCGACCTTCGCGGCCAAGACCTTCGCCACCCTCGACCAGATCAGCGACGGCCGCCTCACGGTCCACTTCATCACCGGCGGCAACGACCACGAGCAACAGCGGGAGGGCGACTTCCTCACCAAGGACGAGCGCTACGCCCGCACCCGGGAGTACATCCAGATCGTCAAGCGGGCGTGGACGGCGCGCGAGCCCTTCGACCACGAGGGCGACCACTACCGGTTCGCCGACTTCGTGAGCGACGTGTTCCCCGTACAGCAGCCCCGGCCCCGGGTGTCGTTCGGCGGCTCGTCGCCGGCCGCCTACGCCGCCGGTGGGGCCGAGGCCGACATCTACTGCCTGTGGGGCGAGCCCCTGGCCGACACCGCCGAGCAGATCGCCGCCGTCCGGGCCGCCGCCGCGGCCGCCGGGCGACCCGGGCCGCCCCGCATCCAGGTGGCGTTCCGGCCGATCCTCGGGCGGACCGAGGCCGAGGCCTGGGACAAGGCGCGGGACATCGTGGCCCGCATCGAGGCCAGGCGCGGGGGCGACGGCATCCTCCGCCGGCCGGGCCCCGGCAGCGGGCCCGAGAACACCGGGTCGCAGCGCCTCGTGGCCCGGGCCGAGGAGGGCGAGCGGTTCGATCGGGCGCTGTACACCGGCACGGCCCGGGCGTCCGGGGGCGCCGGCAACTCCAACGCCCTGGTGGGTACGCCCGAGACGGTGGCCGAGGCGCTGCTCGACTACGTCGACCTCGGCGCCGACATCCTGTCGGCCCGGGGCTACGAGCTGCTTGACGACGCGGTGGAGTTCGGCCGGGAGGTGATCCCCCTGGTGCGGGCCGAGGTGGCCCGGCGGGACCGGGAGGCGGCGGCCGCCGCCGCGGCTCCGTGACGGCCGAGCCGCTCGACAACCCGTGGTGGCACGCCCTCACCACCGACCACGCCCCGCTCGCCGAGGCGGTCGGCCCGGCGCGCCGCTACCGGCCCGACGTGTCGCCGTTCTACGCCGTCGACCGCCTGGACGGCGAGGCGTGGGCGGCGCTGGCCGTGCTGGGCGGCCCCGGGGCCGCGGTGCTGCTGGCCCGGACCGAGATCCCCGAACCGCCGGACGGGTGGCGGCGGATCCTGGCGCTGCAGGGGTACCAGATGACGTTGGACGATCCCGGACCACCGCCGGCCACCCCTGGGGCGCCGACCTTCCGGGCTCTGACGGGCGACGACGTGCCCGCCATGCTCGCCCTGGTCGAGCTGACCGAGCCCGGCCCGTTCCTGGCCGGGACGATCGAGCTGGGCGGCTACGTGGGGGTCGACGAGGGCGACCGGCTCGTGGCCATGGCCGGGCGGCGGCTCAGCTTCCCCGGTCGCACCGAGGTCAGCGCCGTCTGCACCCACCCCGACGCCCGGGGCCGGGGCCTGGGGGCGGCGGTGACCCACCAGGTGGCCGCCGGCATCCACGCCGACGGCGACCGGGCCCTCCTCCACGTGGCCGAGGACAACCACGGCGCCCGCCGGCTCTACGAGCGGCTGGGCTTCACGGTCCGGCGGGCGCTGACGTTCGCCCTGCTGCGGACGCCCGACGACCCCTAGAGGATGTGCTGTAGACACCCGAACGGCACGCGTGTCTTCCTCGCCGAACAGTCGCCTGATGGACGCGCCGTCCTCTACGACGACCCGTAGCGGCGGCCGGCTGGCTCACGGTCGTCACCCAGCATCTGCGGGACACCGATCCCGCCGACTGGTACGGACAGATCCCGGGGCCCGTGCCGGGGTGACCCTAGGCCAGCCAGGCCCGGGCCAGCAGCTCGTGGCTGTGCACCCGGTCGGCGTGGTCGTGGGTGATGGTGGTGACGACCAGCTCGTCGGCGCCGGTGGCGGCCACCAGGGTGCGCAGCCCGGCGACCACCGCGTCGGCCGTGCCCACGAACTGGGTGTCGACCCGGTCGGCCACGAGCGCCCGGTCCTCGGCGCTCCAGCGGTGGGCGGCGGCCTCGGCGGGGGAGGGGAAGGCCATCGCCCCCTCGCCGCGGCGGATGCTGCGCACCCACAGCCCGTAGGGCGAGGCCAGCTCGCGGGCCGTCGCCTCGTCGTCGGCCACGACCACGTCGGCCGACACGGCCACGTGGGGCGCGTCCCGGTGGGCCGACGGGCGGAACGCCGACCGGTAGGCGTCGACGGCCTCCAGCACCGAGGCGGGCGTGATGTGATAGCTGGCCGCGAAGGCCAGACCCCGCTCGCCCGCCACCCGAGCGCTCTCGCCCGGGCCGCTGCCGAAGATCCACACCTCGACGTCGGCCCCCTCGCCGGGCACGGCCCGCACCGGGTCGCCGCCGGGGGTGACCAGCGATCCGTCGAGCAGCCCGAGGATCTCGTGGACCTGGTCGCGGTAGCCGGGCGTCTCGGCGCCCGGCTGCTGGAGCAGGTCGTACAGCCGGCGGAGACGGGGCGACGCGAACACCGCGGCCACCGGGAACGGCGGCGGGATGAGCAGGCCGTCGACCACGCGGGGGGCGGCGCCGTTGACCGGGGTGGCGACCCGCCCGGCGTCGACCTCGGCGAGGGCCTCGACCCGGAGCTGGCCGGAGCGGCCGAGGCCGAGGTCGATGCGGCCGGGGAACAGCGCGGCGAGGATGCCGAACTCCTCGACGACGGAGATCGGGGTGCGGTGGCCTGTCTGGACGGCGGCCGCGCCGACGCGGATGGTCTCGGTGGCCGCGGCCACCTGGCCGATCATCACGGCGGGCGCCGCGCTGGCGACGCCCGGGGTGAAATGGTGCTCGGCCACCCAGTGGCGGTGGTAGCCGGCCGCCTCCGCCCGCCGGGCCAGGTCGATCGAGTTGCGCAGCGCGTGGGCCGCGGTGCCACCTGACACGATGGGCGCCAGGTCGAGGATGGACAGCGGGACGGGTCGGTCGGTCATCGGGCACCCTCGGCGACGAAAACTCGACCAATCCTATCAACTATGTCAGCATGCGTAGTGATGCCCGGAGGTCGGTGGCAATGAGCTTGGTCGTGGTCCACGCGGGTGAGTCGGCCGCGTCGCGCACGCGCGCGCTGGCGGTCGCCGCCCTCGACCTCGGCGGGCCGGGCGAGCTGGTCGAGCTGGCGCTGCTGCCGGCCGAGGGACTGCTCGGCCGGGCCGCCGACCCGGCGGTCGAGGCAGCCGTCCAGGCGGCACAGGCGGCGTCGACGCTCGTGCTGGCCAGCCCCGTGTACCGGGCCACGGTGAGCGGGGCGATGAAGGCGTTCCTCGACCGCTTCCCGGCGGGGGCGCTGGCCGGCACGGCCGTCGTCCTCGCCGCCACCGCGGCCGTGCCCGAGCACTACCTGGCCCTCGACACCAGCGGTCGGGCCCTGGTGGCGAGCCTCGACGGCTGGACCGTGCCCACCGTGGTCTACGCCACCCCCGACGACATCGTCGACGGCGTCGTCGGCCCCCGCGTGCGGGACCGGCTGGCGCGTGCCCTGCACGAGGCCGCCGCGGTGACCGGCGCCGACGGCTAGGCCGGGTCGACGATGTCGGTCGGGTCTTGCACGAGGCGGGTGACCGGGGTGGACGCCACCTCGCCCGTCTCGACCAGCTCGCGCACGGCCGGCACCGGGTCGCCGTCCGTGAACAGCATCCCGTCCCCGTAGTCGGCGTCGCGGCCCGTGGCGTCGCGCACCCACCACGACGCCTCCAGCGCGATGCCGTTGGGGTCGGTGAAGTAGATCGACCGCACGAACCCGTGGTCGATCACGTCGGTCACCTCGCAGCCGTGCTCCTTGAGCCGTACCTGCAGCGCCTCCAGCGCCGCCTCGTCGGCCAGGTCGAGCGACAGGTGGTCGAACTGGATGGCCCGGGGATCGGGGACCCCGGCCGGCTTGGCGAAGCGGGCCGGCGGCGCGTCGGCGTACTCGAAGAAGGCCACGGTGCTGCCCGTGCCGATCTCGAAGAAGTAGTGGCGGAAGTCGGGCGTCCCGATCGTGGCCACCAGCCGGGCGCCGAGCACACCGTGGTAGAAGCGAACGGTCGCGTCCATGTCGTCGGTGATGAGCGCCAGGTGGTTGACGCCTCGCCAGCGGGGGTGGTCTGTGGACGTCGTCATCTGCCCAGCGTATGGTCCCCGCCCGACCCCGCCAAGGGTCGGGTGGTGGTTGCCAGGACCGATCGGGCCGACGGGCGGAGCGGGGTCACGGCGCGTGGCGCCGGAACCCGGCCTCGGCGTCGATCACGGTGCCGGTGACGGCGAAGGCGTCCTCACCCACCAGCCAGGCCACCAGCGCGGCGATCTCGTCGGGCGTGGTCCACCGGCCCCGAGGGAAGGCCCGGGCCAGCTCGGCGGCCAGCTCGTGCGGGGCCCAGCCGGTGTCGGTGGGCCCGGGGTCGACGGTGGTGAGGCCGATGCCCCGGTCGGCCAGCGCGTCGGCCAGGGACAGCGTCATCTGGTGGATGGCGCCCTTGCTGATGGCATAGGGCAGCTCCCCGGGCATCGGGCCCCGGTGCTGGCCCGAGGTGAACAGCACGATGCGCCCGCCGGGCCGGCCGGGCCCGCCGTCGTGGCGCTCGGCGAAGGCCTGCACCAGCAGGGCCGAGGCCCGGGCGTTGACGGCCCAGCACCGGTCGAGCTCGTCGGCCGTCATGTCGGCCAGCGACTGGCTCGAGCTGCGGGCGTGGGCGGCCACGAGGATGTCGAGCCGCCCGCACCGCTCGACCGCGCGGTCGACCAGCCGGCGGGCCGCGCCCGCGTCGCCCAGGTCGAGGGAGAGGTGATCGACCCGGCCGGCCGGAGCGCCGAGCGCGGCCACCACGCCGTCGGCCCCCAGGGGATCGGCGCCCCACGGCTGCCCGGCGTCGTGCGGGGCCCACGACTGGCACACCACGGTCGCACCCTGCACGAGCAGCCGGCGGGCCACGGCGAAGCCGATCCCCGCCCGGCGGCTGACCCCGGTCACCACCGCCACCCTGCCCGTCAGATCGTCCACGGGCCCACGATGTCCGCCCCACCGCACCGTCGCCAGCGGGTTGCGGTCGGGCCATCCGCCGGTGGTCCCGGGTCCGGATCCTGGGCACCCGATCGCCGATCCGGAGGGTTTCCGATGACCCGAAACATTCGTCTCCTGGTCGGCGCGCTGGCCGGCGCGCTGATGACCGCGCTGGTGGTCGCTGTCCCCACGCTCGTACTCGCCGGCATCACCTTCAACGGCCTCGACTGAGGGCTGACGATGGCCCGCGACATTCGTCTCCTGCTGGCCGCGCTGGCGGGCGCGTTGATGGCCGCGCTGGCGGTCGCTGGCCCCGCCCTGGTGTTGGCCGGCCTCACCGCCTTCACCGTCGATTGAGGCCGCGCCGGTCGGGTCATCCGCTGGCGGTCCCGAGTTCGGATGAGGGGCACCCGATCCCCGATCCGGAGGGCTTCCGATGAGCCGACGTGTCCGTCTCCTGGTGACCGCGGTGGCCGGCGCGCTGATGACCGCGTTGGTCGTCGCCGGTCCGACCCTGGTGCTGGCCGGGATCACCTTCAACGGGATCGACTGAGCGCGGGCCCGCCCGCCCGCCGCCCCCTCGCCGGCCGGCGGCGGGCGGGGACCGTGCTAGAGATGCCGGATGACCAGGGTCGCCATCGTCACCGGCGGGGCCAGCGGCATCGGCCGGGCCACCGTCGACCGGCTCACGGTCGAGGGTGTCGACGTCGCCGTGTTCGACCGCGCGGGCGATGCGCCCGTCGACGTCACCGACCCCGCGGCGGTGGCCGCCGCCGTGGCCGAGGTGCGGCGGACCCGGGGGCCGGTCGACATCCTCGTCAACGCGGCCGGGGTGGCCGCCCTGGCGCCGCTGGAGGACGAGCGCTACGCCGAGGAATGGGACCGGGCACTGGCGGTCAACCTCAATGGCACGCTGCACACTGTGCGGGCCTGCCTCGACGACCTGCTGCGCAGCCCGGCCGGGCGCATCGTCAACATCGCCTCCACCGAGGCCCTGGCCTCCGGCCGGTCGGCCGGGCCCTACACCGTGTCCAAGCACGCCGTGGTGGGGCTGACCCGGTCGTTGGCCGTCGACCTCGGCCGGCGGGGCGTGACCGCCAACTGCGTGTGCCCGGGGGCCACGCTCACCGGCATGACCGAGCTCATCCCCGAGGAGGCCCGGGCCGCCTTCGGCCGGCGCAACATCCCGGTCGGGCGCTACGGCCGGCCCGATGAGGTGGCCTACATGATCGTCGCCCTGACGGCGGTGGAGGCCTCGTTCGTCAACGGTGCCGTGGTGGTGGTCGACGGGGGCATGACCGCGATGTCCCGCTAGCCGATCCGGGCGGCGATCTTCGTGAGGTGGCGGTCGAGCCGGGCCGGGTCGCCGCCGGCCAGCGGCAGGCGGTCGCCGTGGGCGGCCAGCGCCGCCCGGAAGGTGGGCACCAGCGGGCCGTACTTGCGGGCGAGCCGGTCCCGGCGCTCGCCGGCCGGCATGTAGCGCAGGCTGCCGGCGTTGTCGACGAAATCGGCGAACTTCACCAGGAACACCTGCGGGTCGCCGACGACGGCGGCCACGTGGTCCCGGTAGGCGCGCTGGGCCTCGTCCTCGGTCGCCGCCGCCGGCACCGGCTCGTTGGTGACCGCCCCGACGATGCGGGCCACGTCGGGACCGAAGGTGGCCGCCACCCGGTCGAGCGCCCGCCGCGGGCCGCCCTTCCCGCCCCCGCGGCCGCC
>DASXRH010000037.1:0-4136 GCA_036506715.1 Acidimicrobiales bacterium | reverse complement strand
ACGTCGGTGCCCGTATCAACGCCGAGCTTGCCGGTGGCCACCAGCGTGCCGTTGGCGGGCGGTGACTGGATGACGATCTGGTCGAGCGTCGAGTCGACGTCGAACAGCGAGGTGGCGGTGTTGGGGTCGGCGTCGTTGTTGGTGTACATCGAGCCGACGACGCCGGTGGCCGGCGTGCCGGGCGTGTAGGCGACATCGGTCTGGGTGGCGGTGGTGCCGTCCGCGACGTTGACGGCCAGGTTCTGGCCGACGTCGCTGACGACCCGGAGGCGGTCGGCGACCGGGTTGAAGTCGACGCCGAAGGACATCCCCCGCAGCGCGACGTTGGTGCGGGCCACCAGGGTGGCGACGGCGGTGTCGACGTTGACGGTGTAGATGCCGCCGGCCTCGCCCAGGCCGTAGAGCACGCCGGTGGCGGGGCGGACGTCGATGCCGACGAGCCGGGTGTCGGTCTGCAGGCCGGTGACGGCGGCGATGGTGCGGGCCCGGCTCGGGCGGTCCGCCCGGAAGCAGATCAGCCGCTGGTCGCTGGTGACGCCGACGACCTCGACGGTCCGGGAGTGGGTGGTGCCGCACGTGGGCCTACTGGACGAGGCACCGGTGCCGGAGGCTCCGGCGCCGGGGGCGATCGCCAGGGCGGCGGCCGTGGCTGCGGCCAGGGCGGCCGTGGTGAGACGCGTGAACATGACAAGGGCTCCCCTCGGGGGTGGGAGCGGGATCCGCCCGCTCGCGGCGTGTGCCTCTCCCCGGCACGTGCCGCGTATTCGGCGCGCTGCGATGGGCGGATGCGCCCGGCGCTCAGGCGGCGTCGGTCGGCGCGTCCTCCGGCGCGGGCGGCTCGTCGTCGCCGGCCGCGAACGTGACGGTCAGGTCCAGCTCCTCGCCGCCCCGCACCACGTGCACCGTGACCTGGGCGCCGGGCGCCAGCCGGGCCAGCGCGGCCTCGAGGTCGGCGGGGTCGGCCACGGCGTCGTCGCCGACGGCGGTGATGAGGTCCCCCCTGGCCAGCCCGGCGGCGTCGGCGGCGCTGCCCTCGACCACGCCCCGCACCAGTGCGCCGGGCCGGTCGGGCAGGCCGACGGCGGAGCGCAGACGCCGGGCCACGTGCGACGGGGCCAGGCCGACGCCCAGCACCACCCGCACCGGCTCGCGCCCGGCGGCCAGGGCGTCGATGCGGGCCCGAAGGTCGGCGCCCGCCGGCTGGGCGATCGAGAAGCCGTCGCCCAGCCGCAGGGTGGTGATGCCGACGAGGCGGCCCTGGTCGTCGACGACCGGGCTGCCGGAGGTGCCCCGGGCCAGCGGGGCGGTGTGCTCGATGGCCCCCGTGACGAGGCGGCCCCGCGGGCCCCGGAACGACCGGTCGACCGACGAGACGGCGCCGGCCGTCACCCGCCGCCCGCCGGGGATGGCGGCCACGGCGTAGACGGCCATGCCCAGCTCGGGGTCGGCCTCGGACCAGGCGAGGGTCGGGGTGTCGGCGGTGTCGACCGCCAGGACGGTGAGGTCGCCGTCGCGGTCGACACCGGTGGCCCGTCCCTGGACGGCGCGGCCGTCGGGGAAGGTGACCTCGGTGGTGCGGTCGCGCAGGTTGTGGGCGTTGGTGACCACCAGGCCGTCGGCCACCACCACACCGCAGCCGCGGCCGCCGTGGCGGCCGATGCGGACGACGGAGGGGGACGCGGCGTCGGCCACGCGCCGGGTGGTGGCCTGCGTGTCGGCTGTGGGCATGGGGCCTCCCAGGGCTGGGGACCGAGGTGGTCGCCGTGCGCTGCCCGGCGGTCGACCTCGGTCGTTGATACTCGCTTGCAACTTGCAAGTGACTGTAGCCTGGTGCCGTGCCGTCGCCGCAACCCCGAACTCCCGCCGCTGCGCCCGCCCCCGGTGCCGAGCCCGCGGCCCGGGCCCTGGTCACCGCGGCCGACGCGGTGGGCGACCGGTGGTCCCTGCTCGTCGTGTCCCGGCTGCTGGCCGGTCCCCGCCGTTTCGGCGAGCTGCTCGACGAGCTCGACGGCCTGGCTCCCAACATCCTGGCCAAGCGCCTGTCCCGGCTGGAGGCCGACGGGCTGGTGGTGGGCGAGCCGTACTCGACCCGCGCCGTGCGCCACGCCTATCGGCTCACGGCCGCCGGCGCCGACCTGGCCGGGCCGCTGCGGATGCTGGCCGGGTGGGGCGCCCGTCGCCACGGCACGGGTCCCGGCGCCGCCGGCCAGGTGGGCGGTCCGGCCCACGCCCGGTGCGGCTCGGCGCTCGACGTCCGCTGGTTCTGTGCGACCTGCGACGAGGTCGTCGACGAGGCCCGGCCGCCCGGCGCGGGGCCCGGCGACGGGTCCGATCTCCTCTGGGTCTGACCACCGCTCGCGACGCACGGCGGTGGTGCAGACGCCCACCGCGCGGCCGTCCCGGGTCGGTGTGTTCGGGCAGCTAGCGTCAGTCATCTCGGCGGACTAGTTCGATCCCAGAGGAGACACTCCGATGTCCCAGGTCAGTCCCGGCTGGTATCCGGATCCCTCCGGACACTTCGCCCAGCGTTACCACGACGGCACCAGATGGACGGAGCACGTCGCCGACGCCGGCGGCAACCGCAGCGTCGACAACCCCGACGCGCCCGCCCAGGCCGCCGGCTCCTACGGCGCCCAGCAGGGCTACGGCCAGCAGAGCGGTGGCCAGGCGTGGGGCGACCAGGGCGGCCAGGCGGGCTACGGCGGTCAGGCCTCCAGCGGCGAGAGCTGGCCCCAGGGCGGCGGCAGCGGCCAGGGCTGGCCGGCCGGCGGGCAGCCGGCCGGCGGGCAGCCGGGCTACGGCCAACCCGACCCCGGGTACGGCGCCCAGCAGGGTTACGGCCAGCAGGGCTATGGCCAGCCCGGCGACCAGGGCTACGGCCAGCAGGGCTACGGCCAGCCGGGCTACGGCCAGCCGGGCTACGGCTACGGCGCCCCGGGCGCGGCGTCCGGCGGCATCACCCCCACCGTCGGCCTCATCGCCGCCGGCGTGGGCGCGCTGCTCGTGCTGATCTCACTGTTCGGGCTCGACTTCCTGCAGATCAAGGTCAGCGGCGTGTCGACCTTCAAGTTCGGGCTGGGCGACGTCAGCGACGCCGGCGGCAACATCCCCGCCGCTATCGACACCTACGCCAGCTTCGGGCGCTTCCTGGCCGTGCTGGCCGTGGCCTTCGCCATCCTGGCCATCCTGAGACTGCCGCAGATCCCGCAGCTCGCCAACCTGCCCAACCTGGCGATCATCGCCGCCGGAGTGACCGGCGTCTTCGCCCTGTGGCACCTGGCCGCCATGTTCACCTCGGTCGAGGGGGCCGACGCCTCGCCGGCCATCGGCGCCATCATCGGGCTGCTCGGCTACGCCGGGGTCATCGCCGGCCAGTTCCTCAAGCAGCCGCTGGGCGCCAAGCGCTGACGCCGGCCGCGTCCCGAGCCTGTCGCTGCGGGGCTCCGCCCGGTCCGCCGGGTGGGGCTCCGGCGCGCCCGAGGGCTACCGTCGCCTGACACGCTCGTCAGGGGCGACCGACACCGAGGGGGAAGGCTTGGGGTCAGCACCCGAACGCACCACGCCACCGCTGTTCACACTGCCCGACGTGTTCGACACGGTGGCGTCCGTCCACCCCGACCGTCCGTGGCTGGTGTGGGGCGACCGGCAGCCCACGTTCGCCGACATGGTCGACCGCACCCGGCGCCTGGCCGGCTACCTGCGGTCGCGGGGGCTCGGCGAGGTCGTCGCGCGCAGCGGCCTGGCCGGCCACGAGAGCGGCCAGGACCACCTCGGCATCTACCTGTACAACGGCAACGAGTACGTCGAGTCGATGCTGGCGGCGTTCCGGGCCCGGGTCGCGCCGTTCAACGTCAACTACCGGTACGTGGCCGACGAGCTGTGGTACCTGCTCGACAACGCCGACTGCCGCGCGCTCGTCTACCACGCCGGGTTCGCGCCCACGCTCGCCGCCATCCGCGACCGGCTGCCCAAGCTCGAGGTGCTGCTCCAGGTGGCCGACGGCTCGGGCCGGGACCTGCTGCCCGGGGCCGTGGACTACGAGCAGGCGCTGGCCGCGGTCCCGCCCACCGTCGACGCCGTGCCGTCCCCGGACGACCTGTACATCCTCTACACCGGCGGCACCACCGGCATGCCCA
>DASXRH010000036.1:0-7871 GCA_036506715.1 Acidimicrobiales bacterium | reverse complement strand
CGGCGGGGCCGCCACCGTCACGGTGTACGCCGAGCCGCTCGACGGCGAGCTGTTCTGCTCGGTCAAGGACGACGGCGGCGGCTTCGACCCGGCCGCGGTCCCCGAGGGCAGTGGCCTGCGCCGCTCGGTGCGGGCCCGGATCGCCGAGGTGGGCGGCCGCGTCGAGGTCGACGGCCGGCCCGGTCGGGGCACCGAGGTGCGGTGCTGGGTGCCCGTCGGGCCTGGCTGATAGCCCCTAACCTGCAGGCCCGATGAGCGAGCGGAGCGAGCGAATCATGAGCACGGTGCGGTACTCGGCACGAAGTGCCGACTGCTCACTGCGTGCCTCCCGAAGGGTGCACCAGTGAGCGAGCGGAGCGAGCGAATCATGAGCACAGTGCGGTACTCGGCACGAAGTGCCGACTGCTCACTGCGTGCATCCCGAAGGGTGCACCAGTGAGCGACCTGCGGTCCGTGCGCGTGGTGGTTGCCGACGACCACCCCATCTGGCGCTCGGGGCTGCGGGCCGACCTCGGGTCGAACTTCCACGTCGTCGGCGAGGCCGGCGATGCCGACGAGGCGATCGAGGCGGTGCGCTCGCTGCGCCCCGACCTGGTCGTGTGCGACCTGCACATGCCGGGGGGCGGCGGGCTCAAGGTGGCCCGGGCCTGCGGCGACGGAACCCACATCGTCATGCTCACGGTCAGCGAGCAGGAACGCGACCTGCTCGACGCCATCGCCGCCGGGGCCAACGGGTACCTGGTCAAGAGCACCCCGCCCGACGAGCTGCGCCGCGAGCTGTGGCGGGCCGCCCACGGTGAGCCCGTGTTCTCGCCGGCGCTCGCCTCGCTGGTGCTCGGCGAGTTCCGGCGCATGGCCAAGGCGGCGGGGCCCACCCAGCCGCTGTCCGACCGCGAGCGCGAGGTCCTCCAGTACGTGGCCCGCGGCCACAGTTACCGCGAGATCGGCGAGCAGCTGTTCATCGCCGAGAAGACGGTGGAGAACCACGTGCGCAACATCCTGGGCAAGCTCCACCTCAACCGGCGCCAGGAGCTGGTCCGCTACGCGCTGGAGCACGGCATCGAGTGATGGCGGCGACGGGGGGCAGCCGCGGGTGGCGGGCCGCGCTTGGCGAGGCGCGGGTGCTGGTCAGCGGGTTCGGCAAGTGGGGCGGCGGCATCTACGACGTCGCCGACGGCCGTCCCGTCGCGTTCGACGACATCTCGACCTCGGGCCTGGCCCTCGGCGGCGGCCGGCTGTGGCGGGTGCTGCGGGCGCCCGGCGAGCAGACGTCGACCTGCGAGCTGATGTCCTACGACGCCCGCGGGGTGCGCAGCTACCAGCGGATCGACGCCGTGCGCGACCCCCACGACGTCCTGTGGTTCGCGGGGGCGCCCCACATCAGCTCCAGCTGGGACGACGCCGTGTGGCGCGTCGACCCCGGGGCCAGCGATCCGGCGCTGGTGTGGCAGGGGTCCGACATCCCCGACGGCTGGCACGTCAACTCGCTGGTGGCGGTGGGCGGGGCGCTGCACGTGTGCGCCTTCGGCCGCTACGACCGGCACAAGGCCTGGAAGACCGAGGAGATCGAGACCCGCGGGTTCGTGCACGACCTGGCCGCCGGGCGCGACGTGCTCACCGGGCTGGCCCACCCGCACACGCCCCGGCGCCGCGGCGACCGCTGGTACGTGTGCGAGTCGACGAAGGGCGCCCTCACCGAGCTGGACGCCGGCGGCCGGGTGCTGCGGCGGGCGGCCCTGCGCCGGTTCACCCGGGGCCTGGCCCTCGTGGGCAGGTGGGCCCTGGTCGGGGGCAACGCCCACCGCGAGCAGGACGGCGACCGGGCCGAGGTGATCGTGGTCGACCTGCGGACCTTCGCCGTGGTCGAGCGGATCCCCATGCCCTGCCTCGAGGTGTACGACATCCTGCCGGTGCCGCCGGCGGTGGTCCGGGGGGTGGCCGCCGGATTCGGCACCAACGCCGCCCGTGCGGTCGAGCAGTACCGCACCCGCGAGCGGCCGCCCGAACGCCGCCCCGCCCCCGACGACGTGGCCGTGCGCCTGGTCACGCCGCGCACGGCGGCGTCGCTGGCCGACGTCGGCCGCCTGCTCGACCGCGACAGGGCCCGGCGGTGCGGCGTGCGGGGTGCGCTGGCGCCCGAGGCCATCGCCGGCGCCCGCACCCGGCTCACGGTCGAGGTGGTCAACCAGTCGGGCGGCCCGCTGGCCTCGGTGCCGCCCCGACCGGTGAAGATCGGCGCCCGCTGGCGCCGGCTCGACGGCGACGGACCCGGCACCGCCGCAGGCAACGGGGACGGCGACGACCGCGACCCCACCCCCCGGGTCGCCGCCAACACGCTGGTCCCGCTGCCCCGCATCCTGCCCCACGGCACCCGCACGCCGGTCGACGTCCCGCTGGAGGTCCCGGCCGAGCCCGGGGTCTACGAGCTGCGGGTCGCCCTCCGCCAGGTCGGTCTCGGCTGGTTCGGCGTCCGCGTCCAGGCCGACGTGGTGGTGGCGGCCCCGGCCGAGCTGGCTAGTCGCTCTCGGGCCGCAGGGTCGGGAACAGGATGACGTCGCGGATGCTGGGCGTGTCGGTGAGCACCATCACCAGCCGGTCCATGCCCACCCCCAGGCCGCCCGTGGGCGGCAGCCCGTACTCGAGGGCCCGCAGGTAGTCCTCGTCGACGGCCATGGCCTCCTGGTCGCCGGCCGCCCGGGCCCGGGCCTGGTCCTCGAACCGCCGGCGCTGCTCGTCGGGGTCGGTCAACTCGGAGAAGGCGTTGGCCAGCTCGCGGCCGGCCACGATGGCCTCGAACCGCTCGACCACCCCGGGCAGCTCGCGGTGGTCGCGGGCCAGCGGCGAGACCTCCAGGGGGTAGTCGGTGACGAACACCGGCCCCCACAGCTCGGCCTCGGTGGTCTTCTCGTACACCTCGAGCACCAGCTTGCCCGGCCCCCAGGCGGGGTCGACCTCGACGCCCACGTCGGCGGCGATGCGCCGCAGCTCGTCGAGCGGCATGCGCACGTCGACGCGCACCCCGGCGTGCCGCTCGACCAGGTCGACCAGCGGGGCCCGCTCCCACGGGGGGGTCAGGTCGACCTCGCGGCCGGCGTAGGTGACGACCGGCGACCCCGTGACGACCTCGGCCAGGTGGGCGACCAGGCTCTCGGTCAACGCCATCATGTCGCCGTAGTCGGCGTAGGCCTGGTACAGCTCGAGCATCGTGAACTCGGGGTTGTGGCGGGTCGACAGCCCCTCGTTGCGGAACACCCGGGCCAGCTCGTACACCCGCTCGAACCCGCCCACCACCAGACGCTTGAGGTAGAGCTCGGGGGCGATGCGCAGGTAGAGGTCGAGGTCGAGGGCGTTGTGGTGGGTGATGAAGGGCCGGGCGGCGGCGCCCCCCGGGATGGGGTGGAACACCGGCGTCTCGACCTCGACGAACCCCCTCTCGTCGAGGAACCGGCGGGTCTCGGACATGATGCGGCTGCGAGCCTGGAACGTGGCCCGGCTGGACTCGTTGGCCCACAGGTCCGCGTAGCGCTGGCGGTAGCGCATGTCGGTGTCGGTGATGCCGTGCCACTTGTCGCCGAAGCCGCGCCGGGCCTCGGCCAGCAGCTGCCAGCTGTCGACCCGTACCGACAGCTCGCCCTTGTTGGAGCGGATGACCTCCCCGGTGGCCACCACCCAGTCGCCGAGCGCCAGCCCGGTCAGGCCCTTGTAGTCGTCGGTGCCCTTGGCCGTGGCCATGAGCTGCACGGTCCCGCTGGCGTCGCGCAGGCTCGCGAAGGTCAGCCGGCCCATGTCCCGCAGCAGCATGACCCGGCCGGCCACGGTGGCCGTGACCCCGCTGCCGGCGCCGTCGGCCAGATCGGCCCACCGGGCCTGGAGGTCGGCGGCCCGGTCGGTCACCTCGACCCGGTAGGGGGTCCGCCGCCCGGCGGGCGGTGGGGCGGGGGGCTCGTCGGTCACTGGTTCTTCTCGTAGATCAGGCGCAGGCCGTGGAGGGTCAACCAGGGCTCGTGGTGGGTGATGGTCTCGGACAGGGGCGTGATCAAGCCTGACAGACCGCCGGTCGAGACCACGCGCGCTTTCTCGCCCAGCTCGGCCTCGATGCGGTTGACCATGCCGTCGACCAGGGCGGTGTAGCCGTAGATCACCCCGGACTGCATGGACTCGACGGTGGAGCGGCCGATCACGTGGCGGGGCTCGACCAGCTCGACCCGGCGCAGCGCCGCCGCCCGGGCGAACAGCGCGTCGAGGCTGATGTCGATGCCGGGGAAGATGGCCCCGCCCAGGTACTCGCCCTTCGCCGAGATGGCCTCGAACGTGGTGGCGGTGCCGAAGTCGACGACCACGATGGGCCCGCCGAAGAGGTCGAAGGCGGCCACGGCGTCGGCGATGCGGTCGGCCCCCACCTCCTTGGGGTTGTCGTAGAGGATGGGGATGCCGGTGCGGATGCCGGGCTCGATGACGATGGCGGCTCTGCCGAAGTAGCGCTCGCTCATGCGCCGCAGCGCCCCCGTCACCCGGGGCACCGACGAGCACACCACGATGCCGGCGATGTCGTCGTCGAAGCTGAACCCGTGGAAGCCGAGGAACTCCTGGATGACCAGGGCCTGCTCGTCGGCGGTGCGCTCGGCGTTGGTGGCCACCCGCCAGTGGTCGAGCAGGTGGGTGTCGGCGAGGCGCCGGCCCACGTTGTGCTCGTCGTCGGGTTCGAGGTCGTAGAGGCCGATGACGGTCTGGGTGTTGCCGACGTCGATGGCCAGGAGCATCACGGGCGGGAGGCTAGTGGTGCCCCGGTTTCCCGCCGGAATCACCCGGGCTGCTCGCCGAGCACGTCGAGGCCGATGTCCAGCACCGGGGCCGAGTGGGTGAGGGCGCCGATGGACACCAGGTCGGCGCCGGTGGTGGCGTAGGCGCGGACCGTCTCCAGGGTCACGGTGCCCGACACCTCCAGCAGCGGCCGGCGGCGGTCGCGGGCCCGCACCTCCTCGACCACCCGGCGGACCTCGTCGGGGGTCATGTTGTCGAGCAGCAGGGCGTCGGCACCGGCGTCGACCGCCTGCCGCACCTGGTCGAGGTCCCCGCACTCGACGTGGACCGTGCGCGCCGGCCAGCGGCGCCGGGCGTGGTCGACCGCGGCGGCGATGCCGAACAGCTCCAGGTGGTTGTCCTTCAGAAGCACCCAGTCCGACAGGTTGCCCCGGTGGTTGGCGCCGCCGCCGGCCCGGACCGCCGCCTTCTCGAGCGCCCGCAGCCCGGGGGTGGTCTTGCGGGTGTCCCACACCCGCAGCCCGCCGCCGGCCTCGGCCACGGCGTCGACGTACCGGGCGGTGAGGGTGGCGATGCCCGACAGGTGGCCGAGGAAGTTCAGCGCCGTCCGCTCGGCGGTGAGGATCGGCGCCAGCGGGCCCGTGATGCGGCCCACCTCCTTGCCGGTGGCGATGCGGTCGCCGTCGTCGGCCGCCCAGGTGACCTCGAGGCCAGGGTCGACCTGGTGGATGGCCTCGGCGGCGCACAGCCGACCGGCCAGCACCCCGTCGGCCCGGGGCACGAACAGCGCGGTGGCCTCCAGCGCCGGGGGGAGCAGGGCCGACGTCAGGTCGCCGAGGGGGGTGAGGTCCTCGGTCAGGGCCCGGGTCACGGCCTCGCGGACGGCGGTCATCGGCGGGTGCGCGTCGTGCACGGTGGACCAGTGTGGCGGATGGCAGACTGCCGAGCCGTGCCGACCCTGCCACGCATCACCCGACCGCTGCTCGCCGTGGCCGCAGCACTGATCCTGGTGGCCGGTGGCGCGTGCTCGTCGGGGGGCGACGGCCGCGGCGACCGGGCTGTGGGCGGTGGAGTCGCCGAGGCCTCCCACCCCGCCGGGCCGCCCTACGCGGTGGGCCGGCACGAGCTGACCCTGGTCGACGGCAGCCGGCCCACGCCGGCGGTGCCGGCCCAGGGTCGGGCCGCCGAGCCCGACCGCACGATCGAGGTCGAGGTCGTCTACCCCGCAGCCGGTGACGCCCCGCCCGAGCCCGCCGCCGGTGCCCCGTCGCCGGCCGAGGCCGACGCCGAGCCGCTCCCGGGGCCGTGGCCGCTCGTGGTGTTCGCCCACGGGTTCAACGGACGGAGCGAGTTCTTCCGGGGCTTCGCCGAGCAGTGGGCCCGCCAGGGCTACGCGGTGGCGCTGCCCACCTTCCCGCTCAGCCGCCAGGGCATCGCCTACTCCGACGACTACGTCAACCAGCCCGGCGATGTCAGCTTCGTCGTCGACCGGTTGGCCGACCTCGACGCCGGCGACCTCCTCGATGGCGTGATCGACACCGACCGCTACGTGGTGGGCGGGCACTCGCTCGGCTCGGCCACCGTGTTCGGCGTCGCCTACAACTCCTGCTGCCTCGATCCCCGCATCGTGGGGGCGATCTCGGTGTCGGGCGGCCCGCTCCCCTACCCCGACGGCAACTACGACGACCACCCCACCACACCGATGCTGATGATCCACGGCGGGCAGGACCAGACGGTGGCGGTCGGGGTGGGCGACCTGCTGTTCGACCAGGGATGGGCGTCGCCGCTGTGGTACCTGCGCCCGCCGGCCGCCACCCACGTGAGCGTCTTCACCGACGAGCCGGGGCAGTTGTTCACCGAGGCGTCGCTGGCCTTCCTCGACGCCGAATTGGGCGACGACCCCGGCCCGCTCGACGCCATGGGCGCCGGCGTGGCGGCCAGCGGCGCCGCCGAGTGGCGCACAAAGCCCTGACGGCGCGGTCGAACCTGGTCGTCTACGCCACCCTGGCCGCCCCGGCCTGACGCCCTGCCGGTCGGCGGGCGGCCGACAGGGCGCTGGTCGGGGCTGCGGGCCGCGGCCCGGCTCAGCCGAAGCCGCGGGCGTCCTGCTTGAGTGCGGTATCGACCCCGAGCGCCGCCGCCACCACCAGGCTGCGCAGCGGCTCGTCGAGCGGGCGGTGGATCTGCACCACGTAGTTGTCGGCCGTGGTGAACATGGTCTTGGCCAGGCCCTCCCACGTCTTGGTGATGCGGGCGATCTCGGCGCCGGTGTGGTCTTGGATGTTGAAGTTCCAGGCCCGCCAGTTCTCGGCGTTGATCGAGCCCCAGGAGTGGCCGCCGGCCTCGAGCGAGAACCGGATCTTGCCGATGGCGTTCTGCTGGATGATCGCCCCGATCTCCTGGCCCATGCCGTTCTGGACGATGACCCTCGACTTGAGCACCTTGGCGGGGCGGGTCAGCGCCAGCACGACCTGGCCGGTGTGGTCGACCACCTGGAGCTTGTGGGTCATGAACTGGTCGTAGCTGCTGAGCACGCGGATGACCTTCTTGGCCATGCTCTGCCCGACCTGGCGGACGGCGCCGATCTGGCGGCCGTGCTGGTCGTAGATGGCGTACTCGTTGTTGACCTCGATGAGCTTGGCCTTCTGGTTGACGACCAGGATCGGCTCGCTGAACAGCGTGCCCCCGCCGTGCTGGACGCCCTGGGCCACGCCGGCCCGGGCCACGTCGCCGGCCACCCGGTCGGTGGCGCGGTTGACGGTGGGGACGTAGCTGCCCCCGGTGGGCGGATCGACGGCCTGGCGCCCGTGGGAGGCGACGTGCTCGGTCCAGCGGGTGCCGTCCCACCAGCGGGTCTCGTGGCGGCCGTAGGGATCGGGGAACCACCCCGGGGGATGCTGGCCAGGCACCCCAGCGGTGGCCTGTGAGGCTTCGGACATGGGCGCCGATGCTAGTGGTGGCCCGGGGGCGTCCTGGGCGCGCGCCGCCGGAAATCCCCGGTTCTGGCCGCTTTCAGGCCAGGCGGAAGCGGGGCTCGGGTCGGCCCCGCACGCCGAGGCCGTCGACCACCAGCACGGCCCCGTCGATCCGGCCGTCGCCCTCGGGCGCGC